>CALMOL010000278.1 GCA_937871685.1 uncultured Verrucomicrobiota bacterium | reverse complement strand
ATCGTGGTCAGCGTCTGATGTGTTTAAGAGACAGACCGTGCCCAGGTTCGACGCGCCGCCTCTGTGGGTCTTGCCTTATAAGTTGCCGTCTGCGCCCAGCGTCAGCGCGTATCGGGGGGTCATCCCGCGGTTGGGCCCGGTGGTGCCGGTGAACTCCACCAGCTTGGTCAGCACGCCGGCCGGGCTCGCGCGGAAGACCGTGCCCAAGCCGGACGCGCCGCCCTGCGAGGTCGTGCCGTAGAAGTTGCCGTCGGCTCCCAGCGTCACCGGAGCATAGGGGCTTCTCCCGTCGATGGAGGCGAGGCTTGCCAGCGTGGTCAGGGCCCCGGCCGGGCTCAGGCGGAAGAACGTGCCGCCGACGCCCGCGCCGCCGTCGCTGGTGGTGCCGTAGAAGTTGCCGTCGGGGCCCAGCGTCAGCGCGCCCCAGGGATTGGCCCCGTTGGTGCCATTGAAATGCACCAGCGTGGTCAGCTCTCCGGCCGGGCTCAGGCGGAAGATCGTGCCGTTGTTCGACGCGCCGCCGGTGAGGGTCGTGCCGTAGAGGTTGCCGTCGGCGCCCACCGTCAACGCGGCCGTGGGGGTCGTCGGGGCTTGCTTGATCTCCGCCACGATTTCTGCCGTGGGCGCGGCGCCCAGCGAACCGGCGGCCCAAAGCGCGAAGAAGGCCGCGCCAGCCAGGACCGCGCGCGCGCGAAGCAAAAGGGGCGCGTGAAGAAGGGGGGACGCGGGACTTGAAACTCTCATGAAGAAGGTCCGGAAGGGCAGCCAATAAACGCCGACACACATGGACGACACGCCAAGGGCGCGCCACCGCATTTTTGCAAGCGGGCCGGTCAACTGGGCTTCGGTAGCCTGCCGATCTGCATCGCCAAGACCCAATACTCGCTCACCGACGACCCCAAGCGCCCCGACGCCCGGCTGGACGCTGCGCGTCACAGACGTCTCGCTCTCCGCCGGCGCGGGCTTCCTGGTCGTCATCGCCGGGGCCATGATGCCGATGTCCGGCCTGCCCAAGCTTTCCCGCGCGCTGGCCATCGACGTGGACGCGCACGGCGAGATCACCGGCATGCAGTGAGCCCCGCGCCCTGGACGCCACCTCATCGCGGGCTGACAGATCGGTGGCTCATGCACCCCGCAGAAAAGCTCTGCTTCTGAAATTAGGGCGTTTTCGATCCAGCTTGTCGTCCTCGCTGCCGGCGGCTTGCGGAAGGTCACCGCACTCCAAAACGCACCCCGCCTTCCGCAAACGGCGGCCGGCAAGCACGACCAGCCAAATCGAAAACGCTCCAGATCCTGTCCTGGGTGAATCGGCGTCGAGGAACGGTTGACGAGCTTCGATCGCACCGTTGCGTTCCCGCCTTGATCGACTCTGCCGTTTTAACCCCCGCCAAAACACCGCGCCGCCCGACCGCGGATGCGAACCGGCTCCTCCCGGCGGATCAGCCGGCCCACGGGTGGTATCGGTTCGTGCTGTCCTTCCCGCCGCACTTGGTGCGGCAATACCTGGAAACTTTCGACGTGCAGCCAGGTCAGCTCGTGCTCGATCCCTTTTCCGGCACGGGCACCACGGTGGTGGAGGCGAAGAAACAGGGCATCGCCGCGGCCGGATTGGAGGCGCACCCGATGGCCCATTTCGCCGGCTCGACCAAGGTGCGCTGGGAAGTGCCGGCAGCGCGGTTGGCGGAAGCTGCCCACCGGGTGGCTGATGCCGCGCTCGCGGAGCTGGAGAGCACGGGAATCTTGGATGATTCGCAGGGCCTCCTTCTCGGGGAGCCGACTCTTTTCCTGCGGCGCCTGCCAGAGGACACGGCCAAGCTGCTCCCCGCCGATTCGATCTCGCCCGGCTGCTCCACAAGACGCTCGTGCTGCTCGTCGACGCCATCGCCGCGCACGCGCCGCCAGACTGCCGCGATCACCTCCGGCTCGCCCTGGCGAAGTGCCTCGTCGGCCCCGTTGGCAATCTTCATTTCGGCCCCGAGGTCGGCGTCGGCCCGGCGAAGCCAGACGCGCCCGTGGTTTCCGTCTGGCTCGAAACGGTGCTCGGCATGGCCGACGATCTCCGGATGCTTGCCGACCGCGCTGACGTGCCGGCCATCGTGCATCATGCGGATGCTCGCGAAGCGGCCCTGCGCCTCGCGCCGCAGTCGGTGGACGCCGTGATCACCTCGCCGCCGTATCCGAACGAGAAGGACTACACCCGCACCACCCGCCTGGAGAGCGTGCTGCTGGGCTTCTTCCGCGACAAGGCCCAGCTCCGCGCCCTCAAGCGCACGATGCTCCGCTCGAACACGCGCGGCGTTTACAAGGAGGACGGGGACGACCGCTGGGTGCGCGAGCATCCCGAGATCCAGGCCATCGCGGCGCAGATCGAGGCGCGTCGCATCGAGCTGGGGAAGACGAGCGGCTTCGAGCGTCTCTACGCCCGCGTCACCAAGCTCTACTTCGGCGGCATGATGCGGCACCTGGAGTCGTTGCGCCCGGTGCTCCGCCCCGGCGCACGCCTGGCCTACGTGGTGGGCGACCAAGCCTCCTACCTGCGCGTGATGATCCGCACCGGCGCGCTGCTCGCGTCCATCGCCGAGCGCCTTGGCTACGAGGTGGAGGGCATCGACCTCTTCCGCACCCGGCTGGCCACGGCCACCAAGGAACAATTGCGCGAGGAGGTCGTCCGGTTGCGCTGGCCAGGCAATCGCTGAACCGGTCCGCCATGCCTGCCAATCGCTACACGCAAATCCTGGAAGCGATCTTTGCGGCGCACTATCAACCCGGCGAGCGCACGGTTGCCTTCGAGCGGGGCGAAATCGAAAGCACGGCCGCTGCCTTGGGGATCGCGCTGCCGAAAAACCTCGGCGATCTCATCTACACCTTTCGCTACCGCGTGGCGCTGCCGGACACCATCCGCGCAATGGCGCCGCCCGGCGAGCAGTGGATCATCCGCCCCGCCGGCCGGTCCCGGTATCAATTCGTGCTGGCGAAGGAATGGTCGGTCGTTCCGAATGCTGCGCTCTCGAAGATCAAGGTGCCGGACTCCACGCCGGGCCTCGTCGCGAAATACGCGCTCAGCGATGAACAGGCCCTGCTCGCTCGCCTGCGCTGCAATCGCCTCGTGGATGTCTTCCTGGGCCTCGTGTGCCATTCGCTGCAAAATCATCTGCGCACCAGCGTCCAAGGCATGGGACAGGTCGAAACGGACGAACTCTACGTGGGCCTTGATCGCCGCGGCGCGCATTACGTGGTGCCCGTGCAAGCCAAGGGCGGACGCGACCGGATGAGCGTGGTGCAGATCGAGCAAGACCTCGCCATGTGCGCCGAGAAATTCCCCGGCCTGATCTGCCGGCCGGTCGGCGCGCAGTTCGCGGGCGACGCCACAATCGCGCTCTTCGAGTTCGAGGCGAGCGACGCCGGCGTGTCTGTGCGGAACGAGCGCCACTACCTGCTGGTGCCCCCGGAGGACGTGTCGAACGAAGATCTCGCGCGTTATCGAATGCCCGAATCGGCTGAATGAGCCGCAGGGCGGTCAAGCTAAGGTTCAACGTAAGGTCATTTGTCACGAGTTTTATCCTGACCCCGGTGACTGTGACCCGGTGACTGCCGAGCGCAAGCAGGATGCCGGCCAGAGCGCCTCCCTACCCCTTATCTAAGCGCCATTCCCGCTTGACCCGTTTTCCGCTGCGAGTTGCCGCCTGACCATTCCCCTACAGACTCAAGCGGTTTTGTGAACACACCCTAGCGCAGAGAGAGATCCCGCGCCGTCGTCTGCATCTCCGCGAGAAGCGCAGGCTCAAAGGCGTTGGATTGGCGGGCAAGCTCGACCGCTTGAGCAGCCCAGGCGATGACGTGCTTCTTCGTCCATGTTTCACGCGCTGGAAATGGAGGCGAGGAAACGGACGCAACTTTATCGTAAAGCTCCCTCCAGCCGCCGAGCAGAAGGTTGGTATCTTCGCTGTCACGATCAACGGGAACGAGCGCCCCGTCGGCCGGTGCCATTGTGGCCATGGCGCGCAGCAGGCTTGGGAGCACCCATTTCGCTTTGGTCGGCTCTTCTCCAATCGCCATTTCTATCTCGGGACCAGTCCAGAAATCCAGCAACAATATCTCCATCAAGCGGGCGTCTTTGCGAGCAAGGAGCCGCTTCGCTGCCTTTTGTTGTTCCAAAGGCACTCCCCCTTTGAAGTGGGCAAGCTCGGCGAGGAGTTCTGCCTTTGCCGCCGCGCTGTAGGCGGCATTCTGCCGCACAAAATCCCAGGCCGGTTCTTTTCTTGGATTAGTGCGGTCGGCGTGAGCCAAGGAAGGGAAAAGCACGCAAAGCAGGAGCAAGGTCAAGGTCTTCATCAGAAGTCAGCGTTGTCGAGGGTTTGGAATGAGCCGTTGTCCTCCCACACGCCGCTCATCTTCCGATACAGGATGTGCGTCTTCCAAGGGAAGAAATCCGAAACTCGATACCAATTTCGGTATCCCGCGGTCGAGTTGTCCCCGATTTGGAGGCGGACGAACTCCACGAAGTGGACTCGCACCTGCAATGTATCGCCATTGCTCCCCGGTGCGGCGAGCTGCTTCATAAATGGGGAGGTCGGTTTATCTTGCGATCCTAATTGCCCAATGGCAGGGAACACTGGCGGCGAGGTGTTTCTGATCGATTCCGCGGTGCTGTAGGGGTTGTTGTCCTCGTCGGTGACGCCCGTGTCGTCGTTACCGAGGATCTCATCAAGCCCAGATTCAGTCGGGTAGGAGTTGATGAGGAACACGCCCGCCCTTGGCAAGCCTCCTGCGAGGGTAACGTCGTCTCGGAACGAGTCGCTTCCACTGACGTCATCCAAGGTCAGCGCCGCCGTCGAGTCGATCCACTTGCGGCGCTTCGCTCGGCTGATGTCCCAACGAAGATTTGCGCCTCCACTCAACTCAGGTGCTTGGGGTAGAACAGGAACCGGCTGGGTGAGGCGTCCGCGCAACTCGGGAATGTCTGCCGTGGTGATGAACAGCTCGCTTGGCTGGATGGTTGCCAGGAAACGGAAGCGCGTATGACTTGGCACGACGAAACCGGTTTGGACGAAGGAGGGCGTGGTGCTGTCCACGGCGGCGGCGATGGTCGCCCACACCACCCACACGTTGAGCACGTCAGCCACAGAGTTGTCGCTCCGGCGCAGGATGCGCAGGGTGGTCTTGCCCACCGCGTCCCGTGGGACCGTTCGCGCGGAGGGGTTGCCCGCTACAGCCGTTCCGCCTTCCCACATATAGGCATCATCAAAGTTTGTTCCACCCGGCACGATCATCGCTTGGAGCATCACGCTCCCTCCGGTCTGCCGCGGCGTGACGAAGTGCTTCTCGCCTTCTCGACCCTTGCTGCTGGGCACCATGTCCCCGATCACTCCATATTGGCTCGGCTCGGCCATAATCTCCACCTCGGGCACCACGCTGAAAAGCACGCGATCCCTGAAGTATTCGCGCTCGGTGTTGTTGGTAAAGATGAAAACCGCTTCCAAGTAGCGGTTGCCGTTAGTTAGGGCCAAGCCCTCGACGAAGAACTTGAGTTGTGTTTGCTTGCTTCCGTTCGGCAACGTCGCGCCGAGGCCGAGCTGGGCAGCGTCGTAGGTAGTGCCGGGGACGATCTTGCGGTCGGCCGTTTTCGGGTCGCCGGGGCGATCCAAGCGCCACAGGTTGACCTCCGCGGCGGTCGCGTTGGAGTCGATCTTTATCTTGATCTTGTCCCACTCCAGGCTCTGTGGAGCCACTTCTAAGATCACTGGAATCAGGCTCCTTTCACCGGCCACAGTGGTTTCCTGCGCGTCGGGAATACCGTTACGGTTGTCGTCGTCCAGGTTAATCGGCACGCGTTTGGCCTGAGTTTCCTCGGCGTCCTCCTCGGCCGTCGAGCGCAGCGGTAGTTCGGAGCCGCGCGCGTTGAGTGAGTCGATGTCTAGATCAAAAGTCACGGCCCATAGGCGGCCGGTGTTGAAGTTGCGCGCCTCCAGTTGCTGGTCGGGGATGTTGCCGATGGTGCCGTTGCCGGTGGTCTGCCAGTTGGCCTCTGGCCAGATGCCCCCGCCGTCGTTGGTGAAGTAGTAGCCCTTGCCGGTTTGGAAAACGATTAGGTTGGCGCGGTCGGCCGCGACGTTCAGCGGTGAACCCCACACGCGCCCAACCACCGTGGGCCACACGCCCACGGCACCCGCGAAGGACAGAGTGAAGGCATACTCTTGGCCGCGCGTGAGCGAGCGGTCCGGGTAGGTAGTGCCGGTGTTGCCGAAGTAGAACCCGCCCGCCACGGCCGTGGCCGTGTTGACCACGGTTTGGTCCAGGGTCGCGCCGGTGCCGGCGCTCAGCAGGATCGCAGGGATGGGCGGCGGGTTGCTGCCGGCGTAGTTGGGCCAGGTGCCGCGAAACTGCATGCGCAGGCGCACGGGGCGCTGCTCTGGGCTGAGCGGGAAGCCATCGGTGGCGTCCATCGGGTTCTTGCCCGAGGCGACCTCCGCGCCATCCGCCACGCCGTCGCCATCGGAATCAGGGTTGGTCGGATTGGTGATGACGAGTTGGCCGTTGACCATGAAGCCCTGGAACTCCTGGATATCGGTCAGCCCATCGCTGTCGGTGTCGGCGCTGTATGGATTGGTGCCGAGCAGGAATTCCTCGTAGTCATCCAGACCGTCGCCATCGGAATCGTAAGATGGCACCAGCACCACCCGAAAAACCACCGAGGAGGAGCCTGCGGGCACGATTGTCGTGCCAGTGAGGAGAGATCCTGTGCCTACCAAGGAATTATCGGCAAAACCAGCTGCCTCTTGAATGAAAGCCGTGGTCCAGCCTTGAAAGCCGATGTTCGACTGGACTTGGTAGCGTTTCCCCGTCACGCCATTCCATTGGATTCGATAGGTATTCGATCCAAGAGCTTGCACACTGGCCTGAAAAGGGTCGTATTTGTAAGGGCGAAGTCCGGCAATCGACTTCTGTATGTTCGTCAATCCTGTCCCGTTGAAGTCTTGGTTTGCCTGCGCAGAAGTGATGCCATAGCGCCGTTGCCACACGTCGCTCATGCCGTCGCCGTCCGCGTCCACGCCGAAGGCAACCGGGGTAACCCCAGCAGACAAAATTGCCGCCAACCAGCCCACTAGTATCTGATGTCTCATAGATGCAATCCCTTCAGAATCGCCTCATATTTTCATATTGTTGGATGGGCGCAATAACATTTTTTCGCCGCAGAGCGGCGCGAAACGGGTCAGGTGGGAATGGCGCTTAGATAGGGGGGCAGGAGGCACTTTGGCCAGCTTCTTGCCTGTGAGAGAAAGAGGAGGAAAGGGGTCAAGCGGGAATGGCGCTTAGATAAGCGCATTGGCGCGGATGGTGCTAGGGGGCGGCATGAAGCCCCTGCCCGAAGCCGACGCCACGCTTTGCCATCCTTTGGGCTCGCCGCTGGAGGCGCGCCGGCGGCGGGCGGCGGCGCTGGGCAGCGGGGGCTTGGGAGCGCTTTTGGGCGAGGTGCTTGGAGCGGATCTCCTTGAGCCGCCGGCAGAGGGCACGGGCAGCCGGCGGCGGGTCTTCGACGTGGCGACTACCTTTGGGGCCTTCCTGTGGCAGGCGCTTAACGCGCAGGCCTCTTGCCGGCAGGCGGTCCTGCAGGTGCAGGCCCAGCGTGCCGCCGCGGGACTGTCCCTGCCGCTGGGCGCCACCAGCGCCTTCTGCCAGGCGCGCGCCGGGCTGCCGGTGAGCCGCCTCTGCCAGATCGCCCAGGCGCTCTGCGCCAAGGCCCAGCAGGACGTGCCGGCCCTGGCGGGCCAGTCGCCATGGAGAGGGGTCAGGATAAAACTTAGAACACTCCCGTAAGCGGACTCTCGCTTCGCGCGGCACGCTTACGGGCTTTTGTTCGAGGCATGCCCACAGCGAAGGTGCATTGCTCCCATCCCAGGTGGGTGCGGTAGCCACGCGCAGTGCGGATGGTTATCACGAGTTCCATCCTGCCCCTTTTGCGAGCATGCCAGACGAACAATACCCGTCGCCGGCCGGACGGTTCGTTTTCCGCATCTCGGCGTGGGAGGCGCGGATGTCGCTCTGGATCGAGTCCTTCGCCCTGGTGGAGGCGGCGACGGGGTCAACCTTGTTCGCTCCACGCGACTCGAACTGGTCGTTGGACGGCGCCGAATGGCCGGGCGACGCGGTGGTGACCATGCGGCTGCGGAAGTATCCGGGCGATCACGTCCCTTCCTCGTTCGACGTGAAGCTCGACTGCGACGCGCGCACGGCGGAAGTCGAAGGCGGGGAAGCGGTGCCGTTGGGGAAGCTCGAAGATGCCCTGGAGGCTATGTATCGCCGCGCGAGGCGGGGTTGAGCGGAGGCACGGCGGCAACGTGTGGCCGCACCCGATGGTGGAACGGAGGGGGATCCGGCGCCTTTGCCTCTCCTTCGGCCTGGGCGCGGCGCACTTTTTTTGTGCGCGCTCGCACCCGGCGAGGTGCGCGGGCGCACAAAAAAG
>CALMOL010000277.1 GCA_937871685.1 uncultured Verrucomicrobiota bacterium | reverse complement strand
GCCCAGCGCGCCGGCGATCATCAGCACGAGGCCCGCCGCCACCGCGCCGCCCACGAAGGCCCCCTCCGCCTTTTCCCGCGGCCGCAACGCGAGGCGGGCGCGTGGATCGGAAAGGATGAACAACGTGCCCACGCCGCGCGCCACGTAGGTCCACGTCGAGAACAGGAAGTAGGCCACCACCAACGCGCCCACCACCACGGGCGAAACCGTGCTCAGGGCCGCGATCAGCACGCGGTAGATCACGTAGATGCCGATCATGATCACGAGCCGGCGCCGCTCCGAGAACTGCGCCATCGCGAAGGCGTAGCGCAGGTAAAGCCGGTAGGGCGCGGAGCGTGCGCGGAAGGATTCCAGCAGGCCCTCGCGCGCGGCGTCGAAATCGGGCTCCAGGCGCAGCGCCTCGAGGAAGTGCGTCTCAGCCTGGCGGTGGTCGCCGTCGCGGAGCGCGGCGTAGCCGGCGTTGAGGTGCGTGAAGGCGTCCTCGGGGTCGCGGGCGAGGCGCGCGGCCACGTCGGCGGCGGACTCGGCGGCCTTGCCTTGCCAGACGAGCGCCTGGGAGAGGACGTTCTGCGCGAGCGCGTCGTCGGCATCGTGCGCGAGCGCCCGGTGCGCGGCGGCCTCGGCCTCGGCCCAGCGGCTCTCGCGCAGGAAGGCGTAGCCGAGCGCGGCGTGCGCCGACGAGTCCTCCGGGTCGCGCGCGAGCGCGGTGTCGGCGGCCTCGCGGGCTTCCTTCAGCCGGCGGAGGTCCGAGAGGATCAGCGAGCGCTGGACGTGGAGCGCCGTCCATTCCGGCTCGCGGGCGAGGGCGCGATCGGCAAACTCCAGCGCCTCGCGCTCGCGGCCGTCGCCCCGGCGCAGGCAAATCGAGAGAAGGTGGAGCGCCTCGGCATTGAGCGGGTCATGCGCGAGCGACTCGCGGAGAAACCGCTCGGCATCCGCCGGCCGCCGGTGCAGGAGCAGGAGCCGGCCGCGCTGGAGCAGCGCCTCGCCTGGGTTGGGACGCTCACTCATGCGACGGTGGAATGGGCTGCCACAGAGGCACAGAGATCACAGGGAAGGGGAGCCGACGGAGGAAGCTGAACGCGAGACGCGAGCCTCACCCGAGAAAGAAAATCGCCGGCATTTTCTTCCTTGCTCTGTGCCTCGGTGGCAAAATCCTTCGTCATTTCTTGAGGCCGAGGTGGACGAGCACCTCATCATACAGGCCGCCTTGGTTGGCGTAGAGGGCATAGTTCTTTGCGCTCTCGAACCACGCGCGGGTGCTGGGCGTCACGGACTTGGCGGACTGGAGGAGCGCCTTGGTGGTGATCGGGACGAGCTGGCCGGACTTCATCGCGGCGGTGAGGGCGTCTTCGGTGGCGCGGTCGAAGACGGCCTTGAGGTCCGCGCCGGAGAAGCCGTCGGTCTTGCGCGCGAGCGCGGCGGCGTCGAGGGCGGACACGGGCTTGTCGGCGGCGAGGATTTCCGCGATGGCCGCGCGGGCGCCCTCGTCCGGCGGCGGCACGAACACGGCGCGGTCGAAGCGGCCGGGGCGGCGGAAGGCGGGATCGATGTGCCAGGGGGCGTTCGTCGCGCCGAGGATGAGCACGCCGTCGTTGATCGCGGTGCCGCCGTCCATCTCGGCGAGGAACTGGTTGATGAGCGTGCGGCCGGCGCTCTGGCGGAGGTCGCGCCGGTCGGCGGCGAGGGCGTCGATCTCGTCGAAGAAAAGGACGCTGGGCGCATGCTCGCGCGCGGCGCGGAAGAGCGCGTGGAGGTTCTTCTCGGAGTTGCCGATCCACATGTCGAGCACCTCGTGCAGGCCCACGCAGAAGAAGGAGGCCTGGATCTCGCCGGCGGTGGCGCGCGAGATGAGCGTCTTGCCGCAGCCGGGCGGGCCGTAGAGGAGCACGCCGCCGCCGATGCTCTTGCCGTAGGCGCGGAAGAGCGCCGGGTTTTGCATCGGGTAGAGGATCTTCATGCGGATCTGCTCCTTGAGCGCGTCCATGCCGCCGACCTGCGCGAAGGTCACCGGCGGGCGCTCGGGCGGCGGTGCGTCCTCGTCCGCCTGCTTCCATTCCTCGCCTTCCTCGAGGGGACGCGACACGGGCGCGCCGCTGCCGCCCGACACGCCCAACGCGGCGCGCGCGGGCCGCTCGGGCGGATCGTCGGCGCCGAGCTCGCGGGCGAGCGCCTGGTCGAGCGTGTTCTTGTCGAGCGCCACGGCGCGGCGGTAGTGCTCGGCGGCCTCGGCGCGATTGCCCTCGGCGAGCAGCACGCGGGCGAGGAGCGCGTGGGCCGCGGCGAAGTTCGAGTCGCGCCGGAGGGCTTCCTCCAAGCGCACCGCGGCGGGCGAGGTCTTGCCCTCGGCGAGGAGGGCGCGGGCGAGGCCGAGGGTGCCCTCACGATGGCTGGGCTGGAGTTGGAGGACGCGCTCGCAGGTCTCGCGCGACCCGGCGGCGTCCTGCTCATCGAGGAGCGCCTGGGCGAGGAGAAGCAGGAGGGGAACGTTGTCTGGGGAAAGCTGGGAGGCCGCACGAAGGGCGTCACTTTGGGGCATGATGGCAGAAGGGAGCCGCGCGGGCGACGGAACGCAACGCGGGCGGGGGGAAGTGCCACGGAGGCCCGGAGCGCGCGGGGGCAGCAGGGGGGCCTTCGGTTACGGCGGGCCGGGGCGCGCTGGGGCGTGAGGCGGTCGGGCACCATTCCGGTCGTGCGATATTCGGTGATGGTCGGTGCGGCTTCGAACGCCGCCGAGGTGCGCAGCGCCATCGCCAGCACCGCGACCGGCGGGCTGAGATAATAAG
>CALMOL010000276.1 GCA_937871685.1 uncultured Verrucomicrobiota bacterium | reverse complement strand
TCCGACACGCCGTCGCCGAACCCGCTCTCGCCGCTCGGTCACTTCTTTGCTTGCTCCTTGAAGAACGCGGCGATCCGCTTCGCCCCGTCCGCCGGGAACGCGTGCCCGCCGGGATAGAGCAGCGCCACGAACGGCGCGCCGTCCTTCGCCTTCGCGGAGATCTTCTCCAGCATCGGGCCCAGCGAGCCGTACGACTCCACCGAGCCGCCCGGCATGATGCCCGGGCCGTTGAGCGCGCCCTCCTCACCGCCGCCCAACCCGCCGTCGTCACCGTGCCCGGCTACGGCGTCGCCACCCTCACCGGCACCGGCCTGAACGCCGACGTCTCCAGCGCCGTCGGCTCCCCCGCCGTCAGCCTCGACGCCGCCGGCCGCCTCCAGATCGTCTCCTCGCGCGACGCCGAGCGCGCCGAGCTGGGTTACGCCGTGGAAGCCGCCCCCGCCCTCGCCGGCGCGGGCGCTACCTGGACCACCCTCGCCACGAGCACGGGCGGCGCTTCCTTCGTTGCCCTCGGTAATTCCACCGCCGCCGAGACCGGCGACGGAACCTTCAAGACCGTGACCGTTCAGGACGTCCCTACCGCCGGCGCCCCGCGCACGCTTCTTCCGCGTGCGCGTGACCGCGCCGTGAGTTGAAGTGTTACGTTTTACCCTTATCGAGTCTCGCCTTCGTCTGATCGCGAGCCTCGGAAACGGTCGAGCAAGTGAGAAGGAGATCGAGCATCGCTCGGACACGTTGACTCGGGAAAAGTTTTCCCGTTTTCACCTGATGGGTTGGGATGATCGCAGGACCAAGCGTGTAGAGTATGTGCGGATCGACTTCAACGTTCTGACACTCAGGGAAATGAGGGTGAAAATTTCGGATTACTTCCCACCCTTCGACATGGTGAATACTCTGTAAGCGTCCGTCGTAGCGATACCCGATGTAGTTGGGAGGCTCAACTGGCCAGCCGTTACCTCCGTAAGGATGGAAGTAGCGCTTCCTCTCGTTCACGATTTGAAGGAAGCGGAGTTCGGGAGCGAATTCGTCGTTATTTAGGGAGACGACGTAAACGATGTTCGACGTGAGGGTCTGCATAGTGACGATTGTCGACAAATAGTTTCGAAGTTCAGCCAGTAGTCGTTTCTCCGCATGGCTTCCTAAAGGCGCACGGGCGAGGACGGCCACGTCTTTCCAGCCGAGGTGGCAAACTGGCACGTCTAGAACCTTCGTGGTGGAGTAGTGAGCAGCGAACGTGGGTGAGCACTCCGACATAGTAACGATCACCCGCCGCGTAGCCTTAGTGGTCGCAAACCTTGGCACATACTTTTCTAATTGGGCGAGCGAAGGCAGTTCCCATCCTCGTTTCGCCTCGATGATCACATGAAGGTCGTTCCCGAGGATTTCGATATCCGTGTATCCGCCATGCGACGAATGCTCCTGGAGGCGGATGACTAGATCCGAGGGGTCAGAGATCGTCAGATTCGGTAGAACCCGTTCGAGAAGTCCCTTTAACAGACCAGCACTTCGCGCGAGCCCCCAACCGAGACTATAGGTGACGTCGTTTTCCTTCTGTCCGAGGAGGTTGAAGACGCTCGGGACGAGCCGGCCGTGAAGTCGCAATTCTGCCATCAGTTTAGTGAGCTGGTTCGAGTGCCTACGCCGCTACGCTCCCCTCGTCCGTCGGAGGAATGGAGTCGTAGATCGTCTTCGAGAGCACGCCGAAAGCCGCGTCTCCGAATTCCTTGTCGTCCATGTAGCGCGTGACAATCTCGTCGTTGTCAGCCATCCGCTGGATCATGAGGTTCTCGACAAGTTGCTTCAGTCCAAGCTGGAATTTATCGAAGGGATTTGCTCGACGGAGTTTGATGACCTGCTCGTTGGCGGTCGCCTTCTCGCGGATTTGCTCGAAGAAAAAGCGGTCCTCGTCCGTGAAGTTCGTTCCGAAGCGATCATTCAGAACCTTGATGATCTCGGACAACGGCACCTTCTCCTCCACCGCCTTCCCCGTGCCCACGTCGGTCGGGCTTTTCACGCCTTCGGGTTCGCCTTCTCGGAGGGCGATCTCGCCCGAATGGATCCGCTGGAGACGGTAATAGTGTAGTCCTACTTCATCGCCGATCTTCACCCGTTCGGTGTCGCGATCGAGCGGCAAATGCGGCACGAGAAGACGCCCGAAACTGTGGAGCATCTCAAGCGCGGGATCGCAGTAGGGCATGATCTGGCTCATGAACGAATAGATGTTCACGAAGCCTTGGAGCTGCCCGCGGAACTCGCCGCGCTTCACCTCGTCATCCATCGCCTTGAACCGATCCACGGCGGGCTGGAGATGCCGCTGCATTCCAGCGTGATCCTGGGCCGTCTGCTGCGCCACCGGCTTGTAGAAGATGCAGGCGAATGCCTCGACCTCGCTCCAGAAATAGACCTGCGCCGCGTCGAGCCCGTGTTTCAGCTGCTCCAACTGCTGCGGGTCTGAGCCTTCCTGAAGACTGGTCGCGTCGTAGTAGGGCTTGAACGCCTTGTAGATGTCTTCGGCCTCGTTGACGAAATCCAGCACGAACGGCTTCTCCTTGCCGGGGATCATGCGATTGAGCCGCGACAACGTTTGCACGGCCTGCACGCCGTCGAGCCGCTTGTCCACATACATGGCGCAGAGCAGCGGCTGGTCGAACCCCGTCTGGTATTTGTTCGCCACGAGCAGCAGCTGGTAATCGGGCGACGCGAATCGTTCCGGCAGTTGCCTCTCGCTGATCGGCTTCCCGCTCACGCAATCCACGTTCATTCCCGGCTCGGTGTATTCGAGACCGGAGTCGGGGTCTTTGACCGTGCCGCTGAAGGCCACCAGCGGGCGCACGTCGCTGATCTTGTGATCGGCGAGATAGCGATCAAAGGCCAGCTTGTAACGGACGGCGTGGAGGCGCGACGATGTGACGACCATCGCCTTGGCTTGTCCGCCGAGATGCCCGCGCACCTTTTGCCGGAAGTGCTCCACCATCACCTCGGTCTTCTGTTCGAGGTTGTGGGGGTGCAGGCTCATGAACTTCGCCAGCGCCCGTGCCGCCTTCTTTTTCGGCAAGTTCGGATCGTCCTCAGTGGCCTTCACCAGCCGGTAATAGGTGGCGTAGGTCGTGTAGTTCGCCACCACGTCGAGAATAAAGCCTTCCTCAATCGCCTGACGCATCGAGTAGAGGTGAAATGCCTCGGGCAACCCCTTCGCCCCGGGGCGCCCGAACAGCTCCAACGTCTTCCCCTTCGGCGTGGCCGTGAAGGCGAAGAAGCTCAGGTTCGGCTGCCGTCCGCGCGACTCCATGACTTGGTTCATCCGGTCTTCCCAATCCGGCAGTTCTTCGTCGCTTTCCCGCTTGGTCGTCGTTCCGAGGACGGCTTTCAGCTCGCGCGCGGTTTCGCCGGTCTGGCTGGAGTGCGCCTCGTCCACAATAATGGCGTAGCGGCGCTTGGCGATCTCCGCCTCCCATTCCTTCGCCTGCCGCTTCTCTTCGTCCGTGGCTTTGTCTTGGCTCTCTGCTCCGGCCGAGTGCAGCAGCCCGCGTAAGACGAAAGGAAACTTCTGCAACGTGGTGATGACGATCTTCGTTCCGTCGATCAGCGCGGCGGCAAGCTGCTTGGAGTCCTGGTCGATGGCCTTCACCACGCCCTGCGCGTGCTCGATCTGGTAAATCGCGTCTTGGAGCTGCCGGTCGAGCACCTGCCGGTCGGTGATGACCACCACGCAGTCGAAAACCTTGGAGTCTTTGCCGTTGTGCAGGCTGGCGAGGCGATGCGAGAGCCAGGAGATGCTGTTGGTCTTTCCGCTGCCCGCCGAGTGTTGGATGAGATAGTTGCTCCCCGGCCCTTCGTAGCCCGCCGCCGCGATGAGCTTCCACACGCCATCGAGCTGATGGTAACGCGGGAATACCATCGTCTCCTTCGCCACCATGCGATGCGCGCCGCGGCCATCCTCCACCTTCTCCTCCTTCTTTTCGAGGAACAGGAAGTGACCCAGGATGTCCATGAAGCTGTCGAACCGGAGCACCTCCTCCCAAAAGTATCCTGTGCGGTAGCCAGACGGATGCTGCGGGTTGCCCGCGCCGCAGATAATCTCGCCCGGGTGGCTGCCGCGATTGAAGGGAAGGAAATGCGTCTTCACCCCCGCCAGCCGCGTGGCCATGTGGACCTCGTCGGGATCGACGGCGAAATGCACCAATGCCCGCTTCTTGAAGTCGAACAGCAGCGCTCGCGCGTCACGGTCCTCCCGGTATTGCCGCACCGCGTGCCGCCACGTTTGGCCGGTGCCAGGATTCTTCAGCTCAAGCGTTGCCACGGGCAGGCCGTTCACGGCCAAGAGCATGTCCACCGTGCAGCCATCGCCGGGGTGGCAAGGCACTTGCCGGGTCACGGTGAGCCGGTTCTTCTTGAACTGCTCCAACACCTCGAAGTTCGCCCCGTGCGCTGGCTTGAAATAAGCGAGGCGAAAGGTCTTCCCGTAGAACTTGAAGCCGTGCCGCAGCACGTGGAGCGAGCCTTTTGCTTCCAATTCCTTCGCGAGGGTCGAGATCAGCAGCCCCTCCAGGCCCGCGGCGTGCAGCTCCGCCATCTGCGCCCAAAGCTTCGGCTGCGTTTCCTGAATGAAGGCGAATACCTGCGGCGGAAACAGCGCCCGCTCGCGGTCCCATTCCGCCTGCTCGCCGTGCCGCCAGCCGCCTCGTTCGAGGAGGATTTCCTCGGCGCAGGTCTCGAAGGCACTTTCGGTGGTTTGCGAGGACATGGCGCGTCAAGGATTCCGCAGCCGTTCGAGCAAGCGTTTTGCCGAGGGACACTTCGATTCAACCACGGCGGGATCGATGTTTTCAAGCAAAGTGAACGAGCGTTTTCCCTTCGCGTAGCGTCGCCGGCCGCAGGCAGCGGTGGCGTGATCCAATGCCGCCTGAACCTTTTCTTTGGAGATTTCTTCGAGCTGGTGCCACTTGGGCAGGGCGTTGTCACGCCAGCATTGCCCAAAGAATCGTCGGAGCGATTCTCGGTCTGCGATGAACCACGTTTCCATGCAAACCACCATGAGAAACACGTCGTTATCGCCCGTGCCGCTGGGCTGCTCCCAACCGTCCTCCTTGCGGGTTTGGAGGTGCGTCCAAGCAGAATGATCAGCGGTGGGCACGTCTTCGCTGTCGACGAGCAACAGCGGAAGTTCGCCGGCCTTTTTTTGGAGCACGGCCGTTTGAAAGTCGTCGAAGGTCGATCCGCGTCCCCCGCCACGAAAGACGGCTGGCATCCGACCGCGCAGCCCGGCGTTCTCGAAAAAGCGGCGCCATCCCCGCCGGAACTGCGTGTCTTGTTCGTCCGAGTCTCCTCCGCCCTCAATGTAGAGTTGGATTCTCACCACCGATTCCCTCCGATTGCCCCGCGACTCCAAAGCTGGCCCAAGGAATATTTTTCCAGCCATTCTTTCATCCGCTCCGGTTCCAGTCGCTCCATGCAGGTTTCCCCGTTTTCTTTAGAAGTGACCACCACGCTTTCCGGATCATCGCCGAGCGCGTCCACCAAGATGCGAGAATGAGTCGTAACCACGAGTTGCGTGCGTTTCGATGCCTCGATTAGCAACTTACCCAAATGAGCCACCACGTCGGGGTGAAGGCCCAACTCCGGCTCCTCAATGGCAATGAGCGGAGGAGGATACGGATCGAGGAGGATTGTGAGCAAAGCCAGATATCGGAGTGTGCCATCGGATAAGCGGGAGGCTGGCACCTCGCGCCCGTTCACCTCGCTCACGAAGAGCTCCACCGTGCCGGCCCGCGTCACCACGTTGATGCCTCGCATGTCGTCGTAAAGCTCGCCGAGTTCGCGCTCAACCCGTTCGCGATCCTTTCGAGATAAGGCGCCGAGCACATTTGCAAGGTTTACACCTTGAGCTTGAAGTCGGTCGCTTCGCTCATCGGCCCGCTGAGGTGAGCGCACCTTGACGAGCGGCCCAAAGCTCCACTCGCGATAGAGAAGAATTTTCTCGTAACTTTCCTGAAGATAACGAAGCGCTCCATAACGCTCAGGGTCACGAATCTGAGAGAGAATTGATTCGTAAAGTTTACGATGCTCGATTTTGCGCGGGCCCTCGAGCTGTCCCATAAACGTTGCATCCCAGATCTCGCTTTCTGGACCCTTCGACTGGAAATGCATGATTTCGCGCGGCATTCCAAGCGAAGGTCGAAGCCTAGTGCCGACGATTTTTTCTTCGACGACCGCCACGATATCCGCGTGTCCGATGAGCTTGATGGTATGGGTGACGGTGTCACCGAAGGCATCGAAAGGCGAAACCGCTTCCGCTTCGACGGTCGCGGCGTCCCGAGGTTCAGAACCCTCGGCCGCTCTTAACCGGAGCCAGTTGTGAACTCCTCCACCGGTCGCCATCGGGGCAATCAGGTTCTTGGGCGCCGCCTGGAGGAGGCTAAGCGCCTCAAGCAAATTGCTCTTTCCGCTGCCGTTCGGACCGATAAGCACGTTGAGTTGGCGTAGCGGCAGGTCAATCCCTTTCGGACCAAACGACAGCAGGTTGGAGACTTTGAGGCGCTGGATCAGCATCGCGATGCGGCGAGCGTATCGAACGGTTTGCCGCCGCGCACGTCAATCCTGCCGGCACCTCGCCGGATTGCTCACGGAGCGGGGCTCCACGAAAGCTCCACGCCCAACCGTCGCAGCATCTCGAATGGCGTGATCGGCTCCACGTCGAAGGCCCGGCACACATTGGGCAATGGCACCTTCTTGCGGATAACGGGATCAAACTCTTCCAGCGTGACCACCACGCCTCCAACCGCCTTTGCGTAGGCGGCCAGCCAGCCGTCGGCCACCGCTTGGAACTCTGCCTTTGCCGGAGCAAGGAATTGCGGTTGGGCCATCACCCAGGTGAGCATGTCCCGATATACCGTAACCACCTTCGGGTCGGAGGTGTTGGCAAAGCCCTCCGAGCCAAACTGCTGCTCGGCCCAATCCCAAAGATCATCGGCGCCCCTTTCGAGTTCGTCCTTTACCTTGTCGATGCTCACGAGCCGGCCCTGCTGACGATGCCAAATGAGCGAGCGCCAATATCCTGGGCAGAAGTCGAGACCGTAGAAGCGTCGCTTCGCCTGGATGAAGGCGTTGGCGTCGAGAACAAATGTTGGCGGCGCCACGCTCATGTCGATCCGAAGCCAAGTTCCTGGGCAAACTGATCGAAGGTGCGGCCGTGCAGGCCAGTGAGGCGGTAGGCTTCCTGGTAAAGGAGGCGCCCCGCGCGGGCCGCGCGCACCACCGCGCTGCCGAAGCGGTGCCCCACGCGCACCGACTGGTTCCGGTAGAAGTCGCCGCCGCCCGTCTTCTTCTTCGCCTTTACGCGTTCCTCATCTTCCTGCTCCCGCAGAAAGCGGAAGAACGCTTCCCGCGAGATCAGCCCGTGATCGAGCACCCGCCGCGCGGCTACCATCGGGCTCACCTTGAAGCGGCGCGCGAGCGCGAAGCAGGCGTTGTCCCGCTTCGCCAGTTCCGGCCAGCACGCTTCCAGCTCGCGGCTCGGGATCAGCAGCTCCGCCGCCACGCGGTTGCAGAACTTCTCCACTTCGTTGTCGGAGGGTTGAAGGTCCCGCAGGTCGAAGACTCCGTCCTTGCCGAGCCACAGGTGCGCCAGCTCGTGCGCCAGCGTGAACATCTGCGCCGACTTGAAGTCCGCGCCGTTGATGAAGACTAGCGGCGCATGACGGTCGCACAGCACGAAGCCGCGGAACTCTTCCGGGTTCAGCGCGTGGTGCGTGTTGTTGCCGACCACGCCGTTGATCACCACCAGCACGCCCGTGTCCTCCACAGCCCGCCGCAACCCCAGCAGCGCGCCGGTCCAGGTGGAATGCTGGTCCGCCCAGCCGTCCCCAATCCCGAGCGTGCGGCGGATGCTTTCCGCGGCCGCCGTCGGGCTGGAAGCGGTCGTCACCGTGCCGATGAAGGGCAGCGGCTCCGCGCCGTCCTCGATCAAGTGGTCGCGCATCCATTCCTGCCGGCGCTGCATCTGGTAGATCGTTTCCAGCAGAGCTGCGCTCGGGCGCGGCGGGCGCGCGTCGCGCATCGTGCGAAAATCCGGCACGGGCAGCGTTTCGACCGGTGGGCCTGGGAGCAGGAGGGCACCAAACGGCGTGAGCGTCGCGGCCGCGAAGTCCTCCAGTTGACGAAAGGTCGGCTGCACGGTGCCGCTCCTCCACTCGGGGAGCTTCGGAAATCGCTTGGTCAATCCAGCCTCATCCAGACCGGAGCGTTCGCACGCCCAGTCGATGAGTTCAGGATGGACGGCCACGCGGTTCACGCCCGCAGCGTAGGGGAAGCCTCATCGGCCGTCGAGTCTTCGGCTCGGCGCACGTCGATTTTGCCGGTGACAGCGGCGGTAATGAGGGCAGTGCGGTATTCCTGCAGCCGCTCCACTGCCTCCCTTACCTTTCCCACGAGCGCGTCCAGCTTCGCCGTCTCTAAGTCCAGATACTCGGCGATGGCGACTTGCTCAGGGAGAGGGGGAAACGGGAAAGCGAAATCAACGGCGTGACTGATGTTGAACTGCTTTTGTGCAGCGCCGTATTGGACAATCTCCACCTGGTCTCGGCCCACCTGCGAATTGAGCGCATACGCGAGCCACTGAGAGCAATAGCGTGAGTGTTTCCGAACTAGCATCATCGACGCGACGTTGCCTCCTGCTAGCTCGGGCGGGACGACCGCAGCAACTCCCGGATAACCAACTCTGACGACAACTAGGTCTCCAGCATCAAGGCGGCTCTTAACGAGGGGACCGTTGCTGGACTCTGGTGAGCACCGTTTGCAATCAGTGGTATCAATCCGCATTTCGCGAACGTCTCCACCAAGCAGGAAAACAACGCCTTCGTCGGTGACGTAGCTCGATGGGTTCACCACCACTCCGACGACAATAAAGTCTGAGATGTGGCGGAGACGCTTCGTCTGCCAATGAGCTGGGTATTCATCAAACCACGGGACGCCGGAGGGTTTGAGGAGCGGATTCTCGGGGAGGCTGGCGGCGGCGAGGGCAACCTCGGACGGCAGGCCGCGGGTGACGGTGTTGGAGATGAGTGCGGTGCGCTTCTCTTGCAGCCGCTCGATCAACTCCCGTTTCTTCGCCACCAATCGGTCCACCCGCCCCGTCTCCCGGTCCAGAAAGGCCGCGATGGAACGCTGGTCCTCCAGCGTCGGCCAGGCATTCCAAAACTTGTAGATGTCGGCAGGGTTAGCTCGTTGGTGACTGCGAGTGACCGATTGAACCTTGGAATCGAGGCCCTGCCGGAAAAATTCGGAACGGGTCAGGTATTCGAGGAAAGCCAACTCACACTTGTCCGCATGCAACGCAACAAACTCGGTCGAGCCGAGCGTCAGAAGGGCTTGGGGCTTTGCCAAGCAAATGGTCGCCTTGCGAGGGTTTAGTTTGGAAATGAGAACGACCGGTTTCGTGATGACCTGCTTGGCACTGGCGATCGACTCGCCGTTTTCGACTTGGCCCGTGCCAGTTTCTTGCACGACGGGAATCGAGTAGTGAAAGACATCACGGTCCGCGAATGCCTCGGGAGAGAGCTGGCTTCGGTCAGCCGAGACGATTGCATCTGACCGTTTAACCTCCCAATGCTCCGGCACGTCGCCGAGCCATTCGACGCCGCTGGGTTTGGTGTGCGGGTAAGCCGGGAGCTTCACGACGTAACCTCCCGAAGCATTTTCACGATGTCGTCTTCGAGACGCTTGATGTCGGTTTCGATTACCTCTAACGGACGCGGCGGCTCGTAGCGGTAGAAGTGGCGGTTGAGTGGGATTTCGTAGCCGACCTTGGTCTTGCCGTGGTCGATCCACGCGTCGGGCACATGGGGCAGCACCTCGCGTTTGAAATACTCCTCGACGTTCTCCTTGAGGGGCACGGACTCGGTGTCGCGGAGATCGGCGTCTGGCTCGGGTTGGCCGGCGCGGTCGCGGCAGATTTCGGTGGTCTCGTCGCGTTCGCCGAGGGCGGAGAGGACGGCCTTGAGTTCCGGGGCGCTCAGGCGCATGCCGCGCGTGCGTTCGAGGTCGTGCAGCGCATTGAGAAACTCTGCGCGATCATCGAAGAGCCCATCCTCCGTGGCCTTGCCGAAGGCACGGAGCAGTTCGCGAATTTCTTCCTGCCGCTGCTGTCCGGCTTCGATCTCCTGCTGGCGGACGGCGAGGTCTTTCTTGGCGCTGGTGGCGAGATTCTTGAACCCGCTCTCGTCGTCGAGGCGGGCAATGCGCTCGGCGGTGGCCTGGAAGTTCAGCCGGAGCGGACGCTCCACCGTGATCTTGTGGTAACCGAAGTCCTCGTTGCCGAAAATCTTGCTGACCACGCGCGGGCGCTGAATCGGCTGATGCGTGATGGGATCTTCCTCGGTGAAGGTGCGCGTCTGGCCGTCGCGGAAGTCGCCGAAGATGCGGGTGAGTTCGCCGATGTGGTCGGGGTCCTTCGGATTGTCGGACGGGTCGCCGATGCGGCGGCGCTTGTTGCCAAGGCTTTTCTCCATCGGCACCCAAAACGAGCGGGCATCGATGAGCTGCACCTTGCCTTTGCGGGGCGCTGCCTTCCGATTCGTGAGCACCCAAAGATAGGTGGAGATGCCGGTGTTGTAGAAGAGCTGCTCGGGCAGGGCGACGATGGCCTCCAGCCAGTCGTTCTCGATGATCCAGCGGCGAATTTCGCTCTCGCCGCCACCGGCGTCGCCGGTGAAGAGGGGCGAGCCGTTGAACACGATGGCGAGTCGGCTGCCGCCGTCCTGCGGGGCGCGCAACTTGGCCAGCATGTGCTGGAGGAAGAGGAGCGCGCCGTCATTCACGCGGGGCGTGCCCGCGCCGAAGCGCCCGGCGTGGCCGAGGGTATCACGCTCGTTTTCGATGAATCGCTGCTGCTGCTTCCACTCCACGCCGAAGGGTGGATTGGCGAGCATGTAGTCGAAGGTCCACCGCTTGCCGTCGGCAGCGCGGTCGAAGCCGTCGCGGGTGAAGGAGTCGCCGAGGATGATGTTCTCGGCATCCTCGCCCTTGATGAGCATGTCGGATTTGCACACGGCCCAGGCTTCGTCATTCCAGTCCTGGCCGAACAGCTTGGGCTGGGCGTCGGCGTTCAGCTTCTGGATGTAATGCTCCGCCACGGAGAGCATGCCGCCGGTGCCGCAGGCGGGATCGTAGATGGTCTTCACCACGTGGGAGCGGGCGAGGTCCTTCTCCGGCGAGAGGAGGAGATTCACCATGAGCTTGATGACCTCGCGCGGGGTGAAATGCTCTCCGGCCTCCTCGTTGGCTTGCTCCGCGCCGATGCGGATGAGTTCCTCGAAGACGTAGCCCATCTGGACGTTGTCCACGCGGGCCGGCGAAAGGTCGATGGCGGCGAACTTCTGGACCACCAGGTAGAGCAAGTCCTTTTCGGCCAAGTAGCCGATCTGCTCGGGGAACTTAAACTTCTCGAGGATGGCGCGGACGTTCGGGGAGAAACCGTTGAGGTAGGCGATGAGATTCGGCGCAAGCTGGCCGGGATCGTCGAGGAGGCCATTGAGTCCGCTGCCGTCCGCGGGCTTGGCCACGGTGAATCGGGAGAGATTGAAGAACGGGACGCCGGTGATCTGCGAGAGGCGATGGCGAACGATGTTCTCGCCCTTGGTCGTGAGCGTGGCGTGCTCCTTCAGAACCGCCGCCTTCGTCGGCGCGAGGATGCAATCGAAGCGGCGCAGAACGGTCAGCGGGAGGATAACCTTGCGGTATTCGTTCCGTTTGTAGGGACCGCGGAGCAGGTTGCAGATGCTCCAGATGAAAGAGGCGAGTTGGGAATGAGTTTCGGCTGGCATGCGCAGGGTGACTTTCGGTGGCTCGGCGACGCGGCACGGACGCTTCTGACGCAGACTGCGTCAGTTGCATGAGGACGCGTTGGGACCGGCGCGGCCAGCGGCGGGAGACAAGCGGGGTGCGGCGATGCGCGCAACGGGGAACTTGAGAAATCCCGCCTCAGCGCTGCGAGGCGCCCTCGTCGATGGCGAGGATGTGGTGGGAGGAATGGAGGCATAACTCCACGGTCACGCGGGCGGCAGGGTTGCCTAGGCACAGGCGCACCTGCTCCGGGGTGCCGCCGAGGGTCGCGATGCTGGCTCCGGCCACTCGCGAGGGTTCTCGTGAGAACCTTGGAAGTGGTCGTGAGGACTTCCCGACTCCTCGCGAGAACCCTTCGGGGTGCTCACGAGGAGTTCCGAGGTGGTCGTGAGAACCCCGGAAGGTCCTCATGAGGACTCGCGAGGTGGTCGTGAGGACTTGGAAGGTTCTCGTGAGGACCTTGGGAGGTGCTCGCGAGGAGTTAGCGGGTTCTCACGAGAACCTTCGGAGGTGCTCACAAGGAGTTCCGAGGGTGGTCGTGAGGACCTTGGAAGGTTCTCGCG
>CALMOL010000275.1 GCA_937871685.1 uncultured Verrucomicrobiota bacterium | reverse complement strand
GCTCGCCCTTGAGCAA
Organism: uncultured Verrucomicrobiota bacterium; assembly: GCA_937871685.1. Taxonomy (GTDB): domain Bacteria; phylum Verrucomicrobiota; class Verrucomicrobiia; order Chthoniobacterales; family SZAS-18; genus SZAS-18. The sequence goes on along the minus strand of CALMOL010000275.1, from coordinate 4,433 downwards.
CTCGTCCAGGATCTGCCAGCGGGTGACGTTGGAGATGGCGGTGAGCAAACTCTGGGAGGGGAAGGCGGGCATGGAGTCGAGGTCGAAGGAGGTGGGCCTGCCGGCAGACGACTTTGGTCTGCGGCCAGATGAAGTTCATCTGGCGGCAGGCGGAATCCATCTGAGTTCAGTCGGATTTCATCTGCCTGTAGCCGGATCGTGGCTACGTGCAGGCAGAATTGATCTGCCGCCAGCCGAAATTCGTCTGTGGTCAGTCGAATTTCATCTGCGGGCAGTCGGAATCATTCGGCGAGCAGCCAGAATTCATCTGTAAACAGTCGATTTTCATCCCCGGTCAGTCGGAATTCATCTGACCTCAGTCGGATTTCGTCTGCGTGCTGGTCGTTTTCTTCAGGAGGCCAGCCGTTTCGGCGCGTCGTTTGCCTGAATCGGTCGGACGCCAGCGGCTCGACGGCCAGTCTCGGAAGCATTGCCGCCGACCATCGCCGGAAGAGTTTCGATGGAGCGGCGCCGCGATCCGACCTCCGTTCATCGACCGGCACCGACATCGCGGCCGAAGGAGGCAATAGGGATCATCTCGCTCCGACCGCGTCGCGCCACTTTCCCCAAGCCTCCGGTGGCGCCGTTGCTCACGCCGCTCCTTCTGCCGGCCCGATTGAGAGCGATTCCGATTCGAGTGGTCGCACTTGCCAGAGAACTGCCTCTGCAAGGCCGGCCGAAGGCCTTGGCGTACGGTGTCCCCGACACCCCTCTGCCTTCCTGGCCGCGGCAGCCCTGCGAAAGCGGCGACGGGTCGCCGCACTCCAAAACACTGGTGCCTTCCCGCAAGCCGCCGCCCGCGAATGCATCCCATCGAATCAAAAATGGTCTGGCATCTTGCCTTCGCCTTCTTGAACTTGGCGGTGAAAGAACCCCGCATGGTCCAGATCCTCGTCATCTTCGCCGCGTCGATCTTCCTGCTCCTTGGATCGCTGCACGGCATCTACACGCTGCGGGATCTCAGCCACCCGCGGGCCTTCACGCCGAGCGATCCCGCCCTGCGCGAGGCCATGCAGAAGTCGGGCATCCGCTTCCATCCGAGCATCAACCTTTGGAAGGCCTGGCTGGGCTTCAACCTGACTCATAGCCTGGGCATCGTGATCTTCGGGGCCGCGTTCCTCTATGTCGGCCTCTTCGCCCCGCAGGTTTTCGCGGCCTCGGGGCTGATGCAGGCCGCCGCCGTGGTGGTGGCGGCGCTCTACTTCCTCATCTCGCTGGGATTCTTCTTCGCCACACCGACCATCGGGGCGGCCATCTCCCTGGCCTGCTTCCTCGTCGCTACGGTCCTGGTTCATTTCATGGGACCATGAGGCCACATGGGCGTCGTGATGGAGCTTTGGGCCGCGGATGGCACCACGCGAGTCGCGCTGAAAGAACGCGCGCGGATGCTTCTCGGCACGGATGGAATTTCCCTTTCCGGCCATCGCAAAAGACGGAAGCCTTTGGCCACCCATGAATCATGTTTCCCGCTCCGGCTCGCGTGTGGTGATCACGCAGGTGCCCTGGATGATCTTGATCGCTCTCCTCATCCTGAGCCTGCCGATGATTGGATTCGGGCTGTTTTGCATCCTGGGAGGACGAGACGCCGAGGGGGAATACTTCGCGCTTTTCTTCGGCACGATTCTGCTTTGGGCCGGTTTGGAGTTCGCGGCCACAATCGAGCGGATCGAGGTGGATCCGGAGGCGAAGACCCTCCGGCGCACGGTGCGCGGAGTTTTCCGACGCCGGGTGCAGACCGCTTCGTATGAGGGCGCCACGGGCTTCACCGCCCAATGGTGCCTCACGGGGAAGAACCCATACGGCCGGCGCGGCCAGTTTCTGCTTCTGCACGGGCCGCAGGGCAAGGTGCTCCTCAACACTCCCGCCAAGACGAGCGTCAACGCGGTGAAGTTGGGAAAGCTCTTGAGCGAGGCCACGGGCCTGCCCTGCGAGGAATTGCCCACGGACGATGGATTCGGCCCCAAGAAGGATTCGAAGTAGCCCTCTGTCCTTACCGGCAGTTCAAGAATTGTCTTTACTCGCATCTTTTCAGTGCGCCCGGATTCTGCAAGACCCCGGGGCCGCCCGAGACCTTGCAGAAACCGAGGCCATCTTTGGGAGAAGTGGGTGCAGACAAGTGGGCAAGGGAGAAGCCGGGCACCTTGTGAGCGGCCTCACCGGAACCGGAAAAGCTCGGCGGGCGTGTCCGCGAGAATCGTGCGGCGCTGGGCCGGGTCGGGAACCCAGGCGTCAAGCTGCGCGCGGGCCGTGGCGTAGTTGGCGGTCCTCTCGAACTGCGTGTGCGGCCAGTCGCTGCCCCACAGCAGGCGCTCGGGGCCGAGGGCGGCCAGCAGCAGCGGAGCCGCCGCGAGGGCGATCTCCTCGCCGCGGCCATCATCGCCGTTGCGGTAGGCGCCGGAGAGCTTGACCCAAAGCCGCCGCGTGCCGGCGGCTTCCTTGGAAAGCAGGAAGCGGAAGCCGGGATCATCGATGCCCATTTTCGGGGTGATGCGCCCGAAGTGGTCCACCACCACGTTGACCCCGGCGGCGAGCAATGGCGCGGCGACGGCCGCCAGGTTCAGGGCCTCGGTTTGGATCTCCACCTGCCAGCGCATTTCGCGGAGGCGCGCCAGCAACGCGGGCCACGGCATGGCGTCGAAGCGGGGCAGAGGCTGGCCGATCAGGTTGAGCCGGATGCCGACGACACCTTCCTTGTCGAGGGCGGCCAGCTCGGCCGGGGAAACGCCTGGTTCGACCACCACGACACCGCGCAGACGGCCGGCCGCCCGGCGCAATCCCTCGACGAGGTGGGAATTCTCCGTGCCGAGGAAGCTCGGCTGGATGAGCACGCCGCGGGCGATGCCGTGGGCGTCCAACTGGCGGAGGTAGTCCGCGAGCGGCGCGTCGTAGTCCGGCGCGTAGCGGCGCGCGTCGGCCAATTTGAGGCCGCGCCGGAAGATGTGGGCGTGCGTGTCCACGGCATTCGGGATGGATTCGGCCGCTTTCACGAGGCGCGAAGAATCAGGCAGGACGGCCCCGGCGGCCAGCAGCAGCAGGCGGCGGGCGAAGGCGCGGCGGTTCATGGCGCTGCCTTTGCATGGGTCTCACGCGCGGGCGGGAGCCGGGGCGGCGGCGATTCCCGGCGCGCCCTCGGCGGCCGCGTCCAGGCGCTTGCCGCGGGTTTCCGGCAGCGCGATCACGGCGACGACGACCAAGGAGTAGGCGAGCGCCGCGTCGATGCCGATGGCCTGCCCAAGCGGCATGGAATTGCTCATGTGCCCGACCAGCCACGGGAACACGGCCGAGGCGATGCGTCCGAAGTTGTAGCAAAAGCCCACGCCCGTCCCGCGCATGCCGTTGGGGTAGAGCTCGTTGAAGAGCGCCCCCATGCTCGCCGGGATGCCCGCGGCGAAGAAGCCCAGCGGGAAGCCGAGCACCAGCATCTGGCCGTCGGACAGCGGCAGGAACACGTAGGCGAGCACGGTCACCACGCAGCACGCGGCGAAGAGCAGCACGTTGCGGCGGCGCCCGATGCGGTCGAGCAGCCAGGCGCTGGCGATGCAGCCGCACCAAAAGGCGACGATCACCACGGCCAGGTAGCCGCCGGTGCCGAGCACGGAAAGCTGGCGCTCGGTCTTCAGGAAGGTCGGCAGCCAGGTCATCAGCGCGTAGTAGCCGCCGTGGGCGCCGACGCCGAGCACGCAGCCGAGGACCGTCATGCGGAGCACCTCGGGCGAGAAGATGGCGAAGAGGGCGTTCTTCGGCGCGCCCGGCGCCTGCTTCGCCTCCAGGAAGAGCTTGGGCTCCGGGATGCCGCGGCGCACGTAGATGACGAGCAGCGCGGGCAGGAAGCCGATCATGAAAAGCACGCGCCACGCAGTGTTTTGCGGCAGGTAGATGAACAGGGCGGTCTGCAGCAGCACGGCGGCGCCCCACCCGACGGCCCACGCGCTCTGCACCGAGCCCATGGCGCGGCCGCGATGCTCCGGGCGGATCATCTCGGCCATGAGCACCGCGCCCGCGGCCCATTCGCCCCCGAAGCCGAAGCCCTGGAACGCCTTGAGCACGAGCAGCTGCGAGTAGCTCTGGGCGAAGGCGCACAGGAACGTGAAGAATGAGAACCAGAGAATCGTGAACTGCAGGATGCGCACCCGGCCGAAGCGGTCGGAGAGCGCGCCCGTGACCCAGCCGCCGATGGCGGACGAGACCAGCGTGACGCTGGAGATGAGGCCGGCCTCCGCCTTGTCCAAGGCGAAAGCGGCGATGAGCGCCGGGATGACCAGCGAGAACATCTGCACGTCGAGGGCGTCGAGCGCCCAGCCCCAAAAGCAGGCCCAGAAGGTGCGGCGCTCGGTGGGGTTGGTTGATTGATACCAGGAGAACATGGCGGGGGAAGCGGGGGCTGGATTGAACTG
>CALMOL010000274.1:1230-13727 GCA_937871685.1 uncultured Verrucomicrobiota bacterium | reverse complement strand
GCCCCCGGAGCCGCCGAGGAATCCGCCCCCCCGGCGAAGCCGCCCACTGCCGAAGCCGCGCCTTCTGCCCCCGGCTCGGCGCCCGCTGCCATTGCCCCAGACACCCTGGCTGTCTCGCTTCGCTCGGCTCTCCATCCTTCATCCTCTCCGCCGTCCGCCCCCTCCGCCGAGCGCGAGACTCGCAGGAAGCTCACCCCGCTGCGTCGCAAGATCGCCCAGCACCTCGTCAACGCGCAGCAGACCGCCGCCATCCTCACCACCTTCAACGAGGTGGACATGACGAATCTCCTCGCCCTGCGCTCCCAGCACCAGGAAGCCTTCACCAAGCGCCAAGGCGTGAAGCTTGGCTTCATGTCCTTCTTCATCAAAGCCGCCGTCGAGGCCCTCAAGACCGTGCCCGCCCTCAACGGCCGCATGGAAGGCGACGACACGTTCGTCGAAAATCACTACTACGACATCGGCGTGGCCGTCGGCACCGAGAAGGGCCTCGTCGTCCCCGTGATCCGCGACGCCGACCAAAAGTCCTTCGCCCAGGTCGAGAAGGATCTCGGCGACTACGCCAAGAAGGCCCGCGACGGGAAGCTCCAGATCTCCGACCTCCAGGGCGGCGTCTTCACCGTTTCCAACGGCGGCGTCTATGGCTCCCTCATGTCCACCCCGATCCTGAATCCGCCCCAGAGCGGCATCCTCGGAATGCACAAGACGATGGACCGCCCCGTGGCCATCAACGGCAAGGTGGAAATCCGCCCGATGATGTATCTCGCCCTGTCCTACGACCACCGCGTGGTGGACGGCAAGGAGAGCGTGACCTTCCTCGTGCGGGTAAAAGAATGCATCGAGGATCCCGCCCGGATGCTTTTGGGAGCGTGATCCAACCCTTTCGGCGCCCTGCAGGGTCGGTGCGACTGCCCTCATAAATGCAAGCAAGGCAGGTGGGCCAGACGTTTTGATCTCTCGCTGGCTGGATGTCATCCAGCCGGGAGCGGGAGCAGGCAGCGGTGGCTGAGCGGGAGCCACCTCCAAAGCCACGGTGGCACGCCTCGGCCTAGGAAGGCCCCCAGAATCTTCTTTCCGCGCCGGCCTTACGGAATCACTAGGCTCATGCCGGCACGGAGGTTCCCGGCGTCGCCGGAAAGGGCATTCATGTTCGCGTCGAGGATGTCCTTGGCGCGATCAGGCGTGCGGTAGAAGCGGCGCGAGATGCCCTGGAGGGTATCGCCGGGCTGGACCTTGTAGGAGCGCGTTTCGACGCGGGCCTTCTTCTCGGCCTCGGCCAGCGCGGCCTGGGCGGCGCGAACTTCCTTGGTCGCGGGCCCGGCGCGAGGCGCGGCACCGCCGGCCACATCATCGGTGTTTGGCACCTCGGCGGACGCGGCGCGGCTCGCAGACGACTTGCCTCCCTGGCGCATGGCCGCGCCCACGCTGAAGGCCTTGGCGTTGGCGGTGGAAAGTTGCTGGCGGAGCCTGGCGTTCTCGGTGCGCAGCTTGGCCGCCTCGGGGCGCGAGAGGAGCGTGCCGCCGGCCAGCGAAGCGCCCAGCGTCGTCTCGGCGCGGGAAAGGTTCGTGCGCGCGGCCTTGGCGTGCGGCCCCTCGGGAGCGAGCTCCAGGTAGCGGTGGAGGTGGTGCATGGCGCCCACGGCGTCCTGCATTTGCTCCTGGTAGAGCAACGCGAGGCGGAAGTGCGCCTCCGCCGACTTTGGCGTTCCGTCGAGCGCCTGCTCCCAGGCGGCCACGGCGCCGCGGGCGTCGCGGGCGTTGGCGCGGTCAGCCCCCTGCTGGAGGAGCTTCTGAATCTTGTTCTGCGTGGAAAGGCGGTCGCACCCGCCCAGGCCGGGAAGCAGGAAGACCAGCGCGAGAAGGCCTGCCGCGCGGAAGAAAGATCGCCGGGCGTGAAACTTTTCTTGAACGAAACGGTTCGTGGGAACGTATGAGAAGGACAATGGAACCTCTTTCTGCGCTTCCACGGTCCGCCGCGCGTGCTGGCGTTGTCAAACGAGCTCGCGGGGCGAGCTGGGCCATCGTGACCGCGTTGGGCTTGGGCGGGACCTGGCTGGCGGCGCTGCCGAGCGCCGCCTCGACGGCGGAAATGGATTACCTCTCCCGCGCGCGCCAGCACGTCGCCGACTTGCAGGGCTGGAGCCGCCCCGGCCGAGCAGAGGCTTTGGAACAAGCGCGCCGGCCTCCGCTCGGCAAGCCCGTCATGGGACCAGGATCGTTCCAAGCCTTCGGCGGGATCGTTCCGTTCCGGCTGGAATTGCAGCCGCCGTGGACCGGACCGGGGGCACCCTGCGGACCGTCTCAACCCTTTTCGCCGCCGGCGGTGCATGCCGTCGGAAGCAGCGCTCCGCTTCTTTTTAGCCCGCCCGCCGCCGAGCGGCTCGGCCTTGGCCCCGGCCCGGGCGAGGAGCGGCCGGAATGGATGCGGCTGCGCCGGCAGTTCGCCGCGGCGCTCCCTGAGTATGCCGAGTTGATCCAGGCAAACGAACTGGGCCTCGTGGTGCGCTGCCTCGGACGGCACGAGGCCCTGAGCATGGCCGCGCCGGGCTTGGTGCAGGACGCGGCCACCGCGGCGCGGGTGCGGGCGAGCCTCGCGGCCGATCCGCGCACGCGCGACCTGCCGCGCAACGTGACCTGCGAGACGGGCGGCGTGCGCCTGCACGGGCCGTTTGCCAATGTGGCCGCGCTCGCGCTGGCGGTGAACGCCGCGGTCCTCGTGGACGGCGTGCGTGAGGTGCGCGCCGACTTGCCCGACGACATGCTTGTGCTCGCGGCGCGGTGAGGGCGTGGCCCATGGGCATCGGCGCGCTGGGTTGCACCGCCTCTGCCACGGCACGATCAAACGCGGAAGACGCAGCCGCGCGCGCGGCGACCCGAGGTCAGGCGCCGCTGGGACGCCTCACTTCAGTCCCACCGCCGACGGCAGCCAGAGGGCGAGGCCGGGGAAGAAGCAGATGAGCAGGATGCCCACGGTCATCAGCACGATGAAGGGCAGCACGCCGCGCACGATGGCGCCCACGGGGATGTCGGGCGCGATGTTGTTGATCACAAAGATGTTTAGGCCCACCGGCGGGTGGATCAGGCCCATCTCCATCACGATGGTCATGATGACGCCGAACCACACGAGGTCAAAGCCGGCCGCCTTCAGCGGCGGCAGGATGATCGGCGCGGTCATCAGGATGATCGACACCGGCGGCAGGAAGAACCCCAGCCCAAGCACGAGTAGCAGGATTACCGTGAGCAAGGCCCACTTCCCGAGCTTCAGGCCCACGATCCATTCCGCCGCCGCCTGCGAGATGCGCAGGTCGCTCATTACGTAGGAGAAGAGCAGCGACATGCCGATGATGAGCATCAGCATCGTGGATTCCTTGATCGTGGCGGTGAGGATCGGCTTGATTTGCGAAGGCCGCCAAAGCCGGTAGATCGCGGCCACGAGGATCAGCGCGAGCACCGCACCGATGCCGGCTGTCTCCGAGGGCGTGGCGTAGCCGCCGTAGAGCGCCACCATCACGCCGGTGAGCAGGATAAGGAACGGCAGCACCCGCGGCAACATCGAGACCTTCTCCCGGAAGGTGTAGCGGTGTTCCTCCAGCAGCGCCGACTTCTCGCCGCCCTGCGCGAAGGCGGCAGTCGCTTGCCGGTGGTCCTTGGCGTAACGCCAGCCGACATAGAAGGCGAACAGCGCCACGAGCAGGAGCCCGGGGATGATGGCCGCAAGGAACAGGCGGCCCAGTGACGCGTCCTTTCCCGCCGCCACCGAGTAGAGGATCATCGTGATCGAGGGCGGCAGCAGGATGCCCAGCGTGCCGCCGGCCGCGATGATGCCTGCGGCGAAGCCCGGCGAGTAACCGCGCCGCCGCATCTCGGGGATGCCCGCGCTGCCGATGGCCGAGCACGTGGCCGGCGAAGATCCCGCCATCGCCGCGAAGAGCGCGCAGGCGAACACGTTCACGATGCCCAGCCCGCCCGGGATGCGGTGCATCCACGCGTGGAGCGAGCGGTAGAGATCCTCGCCGGCCGGCGACTTCCCGATGGCCGCGCCCTTCAAGATGAAGAGCGGAATGGAGAGCAGCGTGATGTTCGCCAGCTCCTCGTAAACATTCTGCGTGACCATGTCGAGCGCCATGGGGGACATGAACGAGCGCATGAACACCAGCGCCGCGAGGCCCAGCGCGAACGCGATTGGCACGCCGATCAGCATCGTGCCGAGCGTCACGCTGCCATAGAGCACGCCCATCGTGGCGGTGCCCAGCGAGGCCGCGGACGCCTTCAGCTTCACCGCCTGCTGCCACAGGAGCGCCGTCAGCCCGCCGCCGGCGACCACTCCCACGGTGCGCACCGCCGTGCTCCCGCCCAGGCCGGGCGGCGGGAAATAAATGCGAATGAGAAGCTGCACCAGGAGGCGCAACGCGAGCAGCGTCATGCCCAGCGCCATCACGCCGAAAGGCACCCACAAAGGCGCGGCCCACACCGTGGAGGTGGTCCATTTTTCATGGACCGCCTCGGCGAAAAGCGTCCACGACTTCCACGCGAAGAACCCGCAGAACAGGCCGGACACGAAGTCGATGAAGACGAGCCGCCACTGGTTCCACCGCGGCGAGAGCACGCCCTCGAGCACGCGGATGCCGACGTGGCCGCGCCCCGCCTGCACGGATGCGGCGCAGAGGAACGTCACGCCGATGAGCAGAAACACCGAGAACTCGTCCTGCCAGTAGGTGGACCACCGGAAGAAGTAGCGCGCCACCGCCGAGTAGGTGAGCACCAGCGAGGCGGCAAGCAGCGCCAGCATCGCCAGGAAAACCAGCACGCGGTCCATCGCGTCGAGCGCACGTTGCGCCCAGCCCAGCGGCCCGGGCGGGTGCGGCTCGGGCTGGCGGACGGCCTCGACCACGCCGACCGCCTCGCTCATTTCACTTCCTCCGCGAGCTTGATGAGGCGGGCGCAGCCCTCCGAGCGGCCGGCGAAGTCCTTCCACGACGACTCGCGCGCCAGGGCGCGCCACTTCTCGACGGTCTCAGCCGTCAGGTCGGCGACCTTCGCGCCGGCCTTCTCATAAACCTGCGCGACCATCTGGTCGTCGGCCTTGGCGGCATCCATGGCGAACTTTTCCATCTCTCGGCCTACGTCCATGATGACCTTCTGCTGGTCGGCCGGGAGCTTGGAGAAGACTTCCTTGGAGGCGAGCACCGGCTCCAGCATGAACCAATACGCCTTGCCACGGCCGGTGGTGAGGCTCTTGGCGAGCTCCTCCAGGCGGAAGGAGATGAGCGAGGTGGACGAGGTCATCGCCGCGTCCATCGCGCCGGTCTGCATGGCGGCGTAGATCTCGTTGGAGGGCAGGGAGATGACGGCCGCGCCGGCGGCTTTGAGCACGAGGTCCATCTCGCGCGAGCCGCCGCGGATCTTGAGCCCCTTGGCGTCCTCCGGGGCAACGATGGCCGCGCCGCGCGAGGCCACGCCGCCGGCTTGCCAAACCCACGACACGATGATGACGCCCTTCTCATCGAGCATCCTGGACAGTTCCTTGCCCACGGCGGCGTCGCGCCACGCGGCGCCCTGCTCGTAGGAGGTCACGAGGCCGGGGATGAGTCCGATGTTGGCCTCCTGCATCTCGCCGCCGGCGTAGGGCAGCGGGTAAAGCGCCATGTCCAGCGCGCCCTTCCGCAGTGCGGAGAAGTGCGCCTGCGTCTTCATCAGCGAGGAGTTGGGATACACTTCGAACTTGAGCTTGCCGCCGGTGCGCTCATCCACGCGCTTGGCGAACTCGCGCACGAGGCGGTCGCGGAAGTCACCGTCCGCGCCGTTGGAGCCGGGGAAGGGATGGGAGATCTTGAGCGTGGTCTGGGCGGAGGCCAGCGCGGGAAGAAAAGCGGCAACGCAAAGCGCGGCCGCCGCAAGGGAGCGGAGGTTCATGTTCGAGGGGGATGGGGGAACTGCGGGGAGAGGAATCAGCCGGCCGATTGCATTCAATCTGGCGGGGCGCATTCTGAAGTGTCAAAGGCAAAGCGTGGGCAAAGCTCAACGCGTCCCGGCGCGATCAGCGCGTAGCGAGAAACCTTTATCAGTCCAGGCTCCCTTAACAGAGGATAAAGCCCGCCAAACACATATCTCCCACTGGGCGCTCTCAGCCGAGCGACAATTTGATTGTCGTCCATTAGGAGAAACAAGAAAAGCGAAGCGTATGGATGGATCGAATGATTTTGTGGATGAACCACGAGCATCCGTACGCTCTCGGCGTGGCTTACCGAAGCGATGGAAATCTCGTCGCACGCTCGCGCGATTTCGCATTTGGAATCCGCCGGGACGGGATCTTCCAACCATTCCCATTCAGGGATGCCAAGCTGTAGCAAGCCAGCCTTCACCGGCGCACCCGCCATGCCCAAAGTGGCCAAGGCAGCAAGGGCGAGGAGGATCACTCGCGGTAAACGTCCTTGCGGTGCCGGACGCGTTGAATCTCGACGACGTGAGTCTCGCGAAGCACCTCGTAGATGATCCGGTAGTCTCCAACGCGAAAGCGATAGGTGCGCTCCGAGCCAGACAGTTTCAACGAACCATGCGGCAATGGTTCGTCGGCGAGACGGCCGACGGCTTCGACCACCCGTGCCACCTCTTGGCGAGGCAGGGCGCGGAGGTCCTTCTTGGTCGAAGCGCGCCATTGGATGCTAAAGGAGGCCATCGCGCTTCAGGTCAGCGAGGAAATCCTCGTGCGACACCACGGGCTCACCGCGCCGCTCCGCTACCACGGCGAGATCGTCCAGGTCTTCGAGGAGCTTCTCGTATTCGCGGATGGGCAGGACCACGGCCGTCCGATCGCCGTGCTCATCGGTGAGATACTGAAGGGCTTGGCTCATGTCGAAAAAGCTAGGCGACGGCGGTGGAGTGTCGAGATCGCTCAGGATGGCGTGGCTTAGCCGCCATAAGTCTGCCGCAGGACGTTCTTCTGCACCTTGCCCATCGCGTTGCGCGGCAGCTCAGCGACGACGTGGACTTGCTTGGGCGCCTTGAATTTGGCGATGCGCGCGCGCATTGCGGCCGTGAGAGATTCGCCGTCGAGCGTGGCGCCGGCGCGGGGCACCACGGCGGCGCACACGGCCTCGCCGAAGTCGGGGTCGGGCACGCCGAACACGGCGCTCTCGGCCACGCCGGGCATCTCATCGAGGAAGCCCTCGATTTCCTTGGGATACACGTTGTAGCCGCCGGTGATGATGAGATCTTTCGAGCGGCCGACGATGGTTAGGTAGTTCGCCGGGGCCGGTGTGCCGTCTGCGCTGGGGCCACCGAGGCGGCCGACGTCGCCGGTCTTGAACCAGCCGTCGGAGGTGAAGTCCTGCGCGGTCTTTTCCGGCGCGCGCCAGTAGCCGGAGAACACATTGGGGCCGCGCACCTGCACGTCGCCCACCTCGCCCTCGGTGCGCGGGGAGTTTTCCTCGCCCACCACTCGGATGGACACGCCCGGCAGCGCCGCGCCCACCGTGCCAGCCACGCGCGGGCCGTCGGCCGGGCGGCAGGCATTCGACGTGATCATGACCGTCTCGCTCATGCCGTAGCGCTCGAGGATGGTGTGGCCGGTGCGTGCCTGAAACTCGCGGAAGGTCTCGACCAGCAGCGGCGCGGAGCCAGAGATGAAGAGGCGCATCCCCGCGCATGCCTCCCGGCCGAACGAAGGCTCGGCCAGCAGGCGCACATACATCGTCGGCACGCCCATGAACACGGTGCAGCGCCGCAGTTGTCGCGCGGCCTCGGGGGCATCCCACTTGGACATCCAGATCATCTTCGCGCCGGCCAGGAGCGCGCCGTGCACCGCGACGAACAGGCCGTGGACGTGGAAGATCGGTAGCGCGTGGAGCAGCACGTCGTCCTCGAGCCAGTCCCACCAAGCGTGGAGCGTTTGGGCGTTGGACGAGAGGTTGCCGTGCGAGAGCATCGCGCCCTTCGAGCGGCCGGTGGTGCCGGAGGTGTAGAGGATGCAGGCGAGGTCATCGTTGGCGCGCGGCACGTCGGTGAATTCGCTGGATTGCTTCGCCGCCTTGTCCGCGAAGGAACCGCCGCCCTGGCCGTCGAGCGTCCAGGCCGCCACCCCGCCGTGCCGTTTCGCCGCCTCGGTGAACCAGCTCTCGCGTTCCGGCAAAAAGACTACTGCGCCGGGGGCGGCGTTTTCGAGGAAGTAGTCGGTCTCGGCCTCGCGATAAGCGGTGTTCAGCGGGACGAAGACGAGGCCGGCCCGCAGCGCGCCGAGGTAGAGGAAGAGCGCGGCCGGCGACTTCTCCACCTGCGCGAGGACGCGGTCGCCGGGCCGGAGGCCGCGGCCGACGAGAAGATTGGCAGCCTGCGCCGTGCGGCGTTCCAGCTCGGCCCACGAGAACGGCTCACCCGCGGGCGTCTCAAGGCACGCGGCCGTGCGGTCGGCGGGGAAACGGGAGGCGATTAGCGAGTAAAGATTGCCGGACATGCTCGGGGGAACGGAAGACCGGGTGCGGTGCAGGAAGAGACAGGATTACAGGATTTCGGGATTACAGGATTGAATTTCAAATGATTTCGCGCGGCTGTTCACGGGCGTGAATCGTCTTCCTACGGAAGCGGGCTGGCTCGGGCAAGGCTCGCAGCCCCAATCCTATTAATCCTGCGATCCTGTCCCCCTTGCCCCGAAAGCTCACTCGCCCCGGAACTGCGGAGGACGCTTCTCAAGGAAGGCAGCCACGCCCTCGCGATGATCGTGGGACTCGGCAAAGGCGACAAAGATCTCGTCCAACTCGGCCTCGCTCAGGCGCGGCGGCTCGGGGGCGAGGCGATGGATCAGGCGCTTGTTGAGGCGCTGCGCGATGGGCGCCCCGGCCACGATGCGCGCGGCCACGGCGTAGGCTTCCTCCACCACCTTTTCCGGCGGCACCACGCGCGTGAGCAGGCCCTTCTCCTTCGCCTCGGCGGCGCCGAAGACGCGGGCCTCCAACAGAATTTCCAAAGCCACGGCCCGGCCGCACAAGGCCAGGAGGCGGCGCAGCTCGTCGGGTGCCATCGGGAAGCCGAGCTTGTTGATGGGCACGCCGAAGCGCGAGTCGGCCGCGGCAACGCGCAGATCGCACTGCGAGGCGATCTCCAGGCCGCCGCCCACGCACACGCCCTCGATGCAGGCCACGGTCGGGTGCGGGCACTCATCCACCGCGCGCAAGGCCGGAGCGATGGTCTCCAGATGATACCGGCGCACTTGCTCCAGCGTGTGCCGCATCGCCGGGAACTGCGCGATGTCCGCGCCGGCGGCGAAGTTGCCGTCCGCGCCACGCAGCACGATGCAGCGAATGGATTGGTCTGCCGACAGCGAGCGGAACGTGGAGCGCAGCGTTTCCCACATCCGCACGGAAAGCGCGTTGAGCTTGCCGGGATTGTAAAGCTTCACCGTGACGACGCCCTCCTTGCGCTCCAGCAGGATCTGGCCGGTGTCCGGCGTCGCGGGCGCCAGCGCCGGCTTGCGCCACGGCGGCGGGATCAGATTCCGGGCAAAGGAACGAAGCTTGGCGAGGGCCATGGCAGCGGGGGACTGAGGGTTGCCGACGAGCGAGACAGGATTGTATGCAATCACATCAGCAGCCGGGAAAGGCGTCAAACGAAATCTTTGTAAATCAGCCTGGGTGCTTGAGCGCAATCACATTCATCCGGTTTCTCGGATTGTATTCAATTGGGAGGAGAACGTTTTGAAGGGCGGTGGCAAGCGTCAGTGCGACACCGCTTTTGATTTGTCGCCGCGGCCTCGATCCAAAGCCGTGTCGCGCAAACGCTTGCCACCGCCCTCTAAAGCGTTTGCTCGCCGCGCGAGGGCATCCTTGCTTCCGACTCTTCATGCCAAACGTCATCTCCTCGCGCGACTTGCCGATCCATGCGCTTGCCGACGAAATCGTGGTGCGCCTCCAAGCCGGGAATCGTCTCATCCTCCAGGCGCCCACCGGATCGGGAAAATCCACGCAGGTTCCGCAGATGCTTCTCGACGCTGGCCTGCTCGGCGAGCATCGGCGCGTGGTCGTCCTCCAGCCGCGTCGCCTGGCTGCGCGGATGCTCGCCGCTCGCGTGGCGCGGGAACGCGGAGTGCCGTTGGGGCGCGAGGTCGGATACACCATCCGCTTCGACAACCAGAGCGGCCGCGACACGCGCATTCAGTTCGTCACCGAGGGCGTGCTCCTGCGTCAGATGCTTGGCGATCCCGAGTTGCGGAGCATCGGCGCGATTCTCTTCGACGAGTTCCACGAGCGGCACCTTTACGGTGATCTCACGCTCGCCCGCGCGCTTGACCTGCAAGAAGCCTCGCGGCCCGACCTGCGCCTCGTGGTGATGTCGGCCACGCTCGACACCGGCCTGCTCGCGCGCCACCTCGGCCCGGAGGTCGCCGTGCTCACCTCGGCTGGGCGCACCTTCCCGGTGGACGTGGATTACCTGCCGATGCGCCTCGCGGGAAAGAAGCCCGCGTGGGAGATGGCGGCCGACGAGCTAGAGCGCCTCGGACCCGAGATCCCGGTGGGCGACGCGCTTGTCTTCATGCCGGGCGCCTACGAGATCGCGCGCACCATCCAGGAAATTCGCTCCCGCCGCACGCTCGACCGCTCGTGGATCGCCCGGCCGCTCCACGGCGAGCTGCCGCCAGCCGAGCAAGACGCGGCGCTCGCGCCTTCGACGGAGCACGGCCGGCGCAAAGTCGTCGTCGCGACAAATGTCGCCGAAACGTCGCTCACCATCGAAAGCGTGCGCATCGTGATCGACTCGGGTCTCGCACGAATCGCGCGCTTTGATCCCTTCCGCGGGATCAACACGCTGCTCATCGAGAAAATCTCGCGCGCCTCCGCCGAGCAGCGCGCCGGGCGCGCCGGGCGCACCGCGCCGGGATTCTGCATCCGCCTGTGGCCGCAGGAGGATCACCTCCATCGCGCGGCGCAGGAGACGCCGGAGATCAAGCGCCTCGACCTCGCCGAGGTGGTGCTCACGCTCAAGGCGGCCGGCGTGGCGGACGTGCGCGCCTTCCGCTGGTTGGAGGCGCCCGAGACGCGCGCCCTGGAGCGGGCCGAGCGCCTGCTGGAATCGCTCGGCGCCACGGAGCCGGGGCCGACGGGCGCGATCACCCCGCTCGGCCGACGGATGCTGGCCTTCCCGGTGCATCCCCGCTACGCGCGCCTCCTGCTCGAGGCCGAGGTCCACGGCGCGGTGGCCGGCGCGGCGCGCATCGCCGCGCTCACGCAGGGCAAAAGTCTCCTCGTGCGCCCAGTGGACGCTTACACCGCGGACCAGCGCGAGGACGCGCTTGGCCCGGAGAAGGATTCCGACTTCCTCCTGCTGCTGCGCGCGCTGCGCTTCGCGGAAAAGAACAACTTCGATCCCGGCCGCCTGCGCCGCGTGGGCATTCACGCACAGAACGCGCGCGCCGCCTCGGAGCTGGCGGAGCAGTTTTTGCGCTTGGCGCGCGAGCAGGGGCTGGCGGTGGCGGAGGGCGCGGGCCAGCCGGGCGCGCTGCGGCGGTGCATCCTCGCGGCGTTCTCCGACCAGCTCGCGCGCCGGCTCGACACCGGCACGCTGCGCTGCGCCTTGGTCGGGGGCCGGCGCGGCGTGCTGGCGCGTGAGACCGCCCCGCAGGACGCGCCCCTGCTCGTGGCCGCCGAGGTGCGTGAGGTCGAGGGGCGCGACCGCGAATTGAACACGCTGCTCACGCTCGCCACCGCGGTGGAGGAATCGTGGCTGCGCGAGCTGTTCCCGCGCGACTTTTCGGACGAGGAAACGGTGGAGTGGGATGCCACGCAGAAGCGCGTGCTCGGCCGTCGCCGTCGAAAATTCCGCGACCTCGTGATCGCCGAGAAGATGTCCGAGGATCCGCCCCGCGAGGCCGCCGCGGCGCTGCTGGCGCGCGAGATTCACGCCGGCCGCCTGCGACTCGAAGGCCTGGAGGACGGCGCGGTGGAGCAATGGGTCGCGCGCCTCAATTCGCTCGCGAAGTGGATGCCCGAGCTGGAATTGCCGCCGCTGGGCGAGGACGACCGCCTGGCGCTGTTGGAGCAGCTCTGCCTCGGCGCCTGGACATGGAACCAAGTGCGCGACCGGAGCGTGGCCGGCGTGTTCCGCTCGTGGCTGTCGTCGGCGCAGCAGGGCTGGCTGGATGAGCACGCCCCGGAGCGCCTGGAGCTTCCCGGCGGCCGCGCGCGCAAGCTGCGCTACGAGCCCGACGGCGCTCCGCCGGTGCTGGCCGCGCGCATCCAGGAGCTCTACGGAGTGGAAGCGGGCCTTTTCGTCGCGGCACGGCACGTTCCCGTGACCATCGAGATCCTCGCGCCCAACCAGCGCCCGATCCAGGTCACGCGCGATTTGGCGAACTTCTGGCGCGAGCAATACCCGAAGGTGAAGGCCGAGCTCCAGCGCCGCTATCCAAGGCACGAGTGGCGGTGAGCAGACCGAAGAGACGCGCAGGAAAGGCAATGGAAACGGGTAGCGGGGGGGGGGGGGCCCCCGGGACCCCCTACCGGGTGCACGCGGGG
>CALMOL010000274.1:0-1220 GCA_937871685.1 uncultured Verrucomicrobiota bacterium | reverse complement strand
CCCTCGCCCGCGCTACCCGTTCCCTCTTGCAGTCGTTCGACCTCCCTGGGGAAAACCGCCGCGGAGCCAGGATCCCTCGCCTGGTCACAGATTCTGTTCCTCCGGCGGCAGGAACTTCCGAAAGCGGGTCTTGTCGATAGCCTTCATGTAGGCCTCGCGCGGGGTCACGGCGCCCTGGCGAAGCTGCTCCCAGATGGCGTCGTCCATGAACTGCATGCCGAGTTGCTTCCCACCCACGATCACGTCCTCCAGCTTCTGCGTGGCGCCCTCGCGGATGATCGCGCCCACGGCGGGCGTGGACACCAGGATCTCGTTCACGGCCACGCGGCCGGAGCCGTCGGCGCGCTTGAGCAGGAGCTGGGCGATCACGCCGCGCAGGGAGGCGGCCAGCATGGTGCGCACCTGGGCCTGCTGGTCGGCCGGGAACACGTCGATGAGGCGGTCCACGGTTTTGCGCGCGTTGTTCGTGTGGAGCGTGCCGAAGACGAGCAGGCCGGTCTCGGCGGCGGTGAGCGCGAGCGAGATGGTCTCCAGGTCGCGCATCTCGCCCACGAGCACGATGTCGGCATCCTCGCGCAGCGCCGCCTTCAGCCCGGCGGGGAAGCTCGCGGCGTGGTCGGGCACCTCGCGCTGGGTGATGACGGAGCGGCGCGAGCGGTGCACGAACTCGATCGGCTCCTCCACCGTCACGATGTGGCGCGACTGGGTTTGGTTGAGGTGGTCGATGAGCGCGGCGAGCGACGTGCTCTTGCCCGAGCCGGTGGGTCCCGTGACGAGCACGAGTCCGCCGCGCAGGTCGCAGAATTCCTTCACCACCGGCGGCAGGCCGAGCTGCTCCACGGTGGCGATCTTCGTGGGGATGAGGCGGAACACCGCGCCGAGGCCGTGCGCCTGCCGCAAGTAGTTACAGCGGAAGCGCGAGTGCTCGTCCATCTCGTAGGCGAAGTCGAGGTCGCCGCGCTCCTGGAATTTCTGCCATCCCGTTTCGGAGCAAATCCCGGAGAGCAATTCCTCGGTCTCTTCGCGCCCGAGCGGCTCCTCACGCAAAGGCACAATGTCGCCGTGCCGCCGGATCTTCGGCGGCTGGCCTTCGCCGAGGTGGAGATCGGACGCGCCGGCCCGGATGAGGTCGGCAAAGAGTTCGTCGATGGCGGGCATGGCGGAGGGAAACTCGAAACTCGAAGTTCGAAACTCGAAACAAGCGCCGAAAAGAACGGCAA
>CALMOL010000273.1 GCA_937871685.1 uncultured Verrucomicrobiota bacterium | reverse complement strand
CCCCCCATGACCGTCGCCAACCAGATCACCCTCGTCCGCATCGCGCTCATCCCGGTGTTCGTCACCCTCGCCATCTACTACGGCGAGAGCGTGTTCGAGCCGCCGCGCCAGCCGGAATTGCGGTGGTGGGCCATTGGAGTGTTCCTGCTCGCCTCGGTGTCCGACGGCCTCGACGGCTGGGTCGCCCGGCGCTTTAACCAGCGCACCCGCCTCGGCACCATCCTTGATCCCATCGCGGACAAGGGCCTGCTGCTCTCCGCGCTGCTCGTGCTGACCTTCGGCCACTGGGAGGTGCGCTTCCCGCTGTGGTTCCCGATCCTCGTTCTCGCCCGGGACGCGATCATCATCCTCGGCTGCGTCGTCCTCCAGTTCCTGAACGGCGACGTGCGCGTGCGCCCGAGCTGGCTCGGCAAGTTTGCCACCGTGTTCCAAATGGCCGCAATCACCTGGGTGATGCTCCAGCTCACGGTCCCGCCGCCCAGCTACGTGATCGCGATCGCGGGGGTGTTCACCGCGCTCTCCTTCATCGGCTACTTCATCGCCGGCATCCGCCAAATCGGCGAGTCGGACAAAGGGAAGGCGAAGGGAACGGGCAGCGGCCCGTGAGATCCGTGAGGCCGCTCCTGGGGGAGCGGCATCGGCTCAAAGCGGAATCCGCGACTTTCCCAGGCAAACGCCGTCGTTCCCTCCGCGAACAACGGCGGTCTCCGACCAAACGCGGGACTTCGCCAAGCAAACGACGGCGTTTCAAACCCGAACGACCGCGTTTGGAAATCAAACGACGGCGATTGGTTTTCAAACGCCGTCGTTCACAAACCAAACGCCGCCGTTTACAAACCAAACGCCGTCGTTTGCTGAGCAATCGACGTTGATCTCGAGCCAAGCGCGGTCGTTTGAAAAGCAAACGCCGCCGGTCTGAATCCAGACGACGCCGTTTACAAACCGAACGCCGTCGTTTGGAAAGCAATCGACGTCGTTATGAAATGAAACGACGTCGGTCTCGAACCAAACGACGTCGCCGTGAAATCCATCGGCCACGATTCCCGGTCAAACGCGCGACTTCCAGAAGAAGGCGACGGAGATCCGCCCGCGATCGAGGGCGACCGCTCGGCCCACAGCCGCTGCTTCCCAGGAAGTGCGGGCGATCAATCGGCAGTCGCGGCGGCTGCATCCCGCGGCCACCCATCTCTACCGAGCGCTTCAGCCCTTCCCCACCGCCCCGCCCCGCAGCGCGCGCTGGCGGAGGGCGTGGTCCACGAGCACCAGGGTGGCCATCGCTTCCACCATGGGCCCGGCGCGCGGCAGGACGCAGGGGTCGTGGCGGCCGCGGGCGCGCAGCTCGGCCTCGGCGGTGGCGTCGGCGCGGACGGTGCGCTGCGCCTGGGCGATGGTCGCGGTGGGCTTGAAGGCGACGCGGAACCCGATGTCCTCGCCGTTGGAAATGCCGCCCTGCACGCCGCCGGAGCGGTTCGTTTCGGTGCGCACGCGGCCCTCGCGCAGGACGAAGGCGTCGTTGTGCTCGGAGCCGCGCATGGCCGCGCCCGCGAAGCCGCTGCCGATCTCGAAGCCCTTCGTGGCCGGCAGGGAGAGCATCGCCTTCGCCAGGTCCGCCTCCAGCCGGTCGAACACCGGCTCGCCCAGGCCGGGCGGGCAGCCACGCACCACGGCGGCCACCACGCCGCCGATGGAGTCGCCCTCGGCGCGGACCTCCTTGATGCGCGCGATCATTCGCTCGGCCGCCGCGAGGTCGGGGCAGCGGACAATGCTTCGCTCCACGTCCTCGCGCCGCACGCGGGCGGGATCGACCTCGGTCGCCGCGAGGTCGTGGACGCGCTCGACCCACGCGACAATTTCCAAGCCGGGGCAGAGCTCGGCCAGCGCGACCTGGGCCACGGCGCCGGCAGCCACGCGGCCGATGGTCTCGCGGGCGGAGGAGCGGCCGCCGCCTTCCCAATTCCGCCGGCCATATTTCGCCTCGTAGGTGTAGTCGGCGTGGCTCGGGCGGAAGGCCGTTTCCATCTCGGAATAGGCCTCGGGGCGCGCGTCCTCGTTCGGCACGAGGATCGAGATGGGCGTGCCGAGCGTGCGCCCGCGAAAGACGCCGGAGAGGATGCGGCAGCGGTCTGTTTCCTTGCGCGGGGTGACGATCTCGCTCTGGCCGGGCCGGCGGCGGTCCAGCTCGACTTGGATCATCGCCTCGTCGAGCGCGAGGCCCGGCGGGCAGCCGTCCACCACCACGCCCACGCCGCCGCCGTGCGACTCGCCCCAGGTGGAGATGCGGAACAGGTGACCGAAGAGGCTGGACATGAGGACGGAAGGATACGCCGCCGTCCGCTTCCGCCAAAGCGTGTCTCCCCC
>CALMOL010000272.1 GCA_937871685.1 uncultured Verrucomicrobiota bacterium | reverse complement strand
GGGGCCTTGCCGGGCTTGCCGTTAGGGAAGGCGGTCTTGAACTTGCCGGAAAGGCGCACGGCGAGCGCGTATTCGACGCCGGTGGGGGCGAGGTTGGCGGCGGTTTCTTCGCCGCTCATCTGGGCCATCTGCGCGTCCACGAGCTGGGAGTTGGGCGAGGAGCGGATCAGCGTGACCATCTTGAGGCCGTCGGCGGGCTTGCCGGTGATGGCGCCGGCGAGACCCATGAGAAGCGTGTCGCCCTCGGCGGTGAGGAGATCGTCGCGGTTGAGGGCGCGCTCGGTCAGCGAAAGGATGGTGGCGGAGCGGCCCTGGCGGGTGCGCGAGGTGTAGTTGGCGTCGGCGACGACCTTGGTGGCATCCATCGCGAGGCCCCAGGCGGGGAGGAGCTTGTCGAGGGTGGACGAGGACGCGGCGGGCATCATGCCGCCGCGCTGGGCGGCGTTGCGGTCGAGCACGGCCGTCGGGTCGATGAACGCGATGAGCTTGCCGCCGCGAAGGATGAATTGGTCGAGGGCGAACTGCGTGGCTTCGGCGATGCCCTTGGGATGGATGACGAGGAGGACCTTGATGTCGTCAGCGATGGCATCGGCGGTCAGCTCGACCTGCTTCACGGTGAAGTCGCGCTCGAGTTCGGAGTAGAAGACCCACGCCGGCTCGCCGCCGCGCTGGGGGCCGAAGGACATGCCGGGCGGCATCTTCATGCCGGCGACGGGCAGGGAGGACATCACGCCGACGACGGGCTTCTCGGTGGTGAGGACGCGGGAGACGGCGCGGGCGAGGTCGTATTCGAGGAGGCGCTCGCGGTTGGGGGAGAGGAAGGGGATGGTTTCCTTTTGGTCGAGGAGCGAGACGGAGAGGCCGAGGTAAAGGCGCTCGCCGTCGCGCAGGGGCTGGGGCGTGACGCCATCGAGTCGGGCGGAATCCTCGGCATCGGAATCGGGCGCGGGGTTGAGGCGCTGGATCTCGATCTGGCCGTTCGAGGCCTGACGGAACTCGCCGAGGAGGTCGTCCACGCGCTGGGCGTAGGCCTTGAGCGGGGCGGGGACGGAGTTGTCGTTGCGCGTGGCGTAGAAGCGGATGGTGACGGGGGTGTCGAGCTTCTTGAGGATGGCGCGCGTGCCGGGCGAGAGCGTGTAGGCGCGCTCGGCGGTGAGGTCCACGCGGACCTTGGCGCGGGCGGCGATCACGTTCACCGCGATGGCGATCAGCAGCATCGCGACGACGCCGGCCGCGGAGTAGAGGTAGGTGTCGAGCGAGGGCTTCTTCATCGGGCGGGCGGACGATCTTGCCACGGAGGCACGGAGGACACGGAGGGGAGGGAAGGAAGCTCAGCCGGCGCGGTGGGCGCGGAGGATCACGCCGGTGGCGAAGAGGGCGAAGCCGATCAGCGTGACGAAGAAGACGAGGTCGCGCGTGTCGAGCACGCCCTTCTGGATGCTCTCGAAGTGGGTGATCACGCTGAAGCCGGTGACGGCATCGACGAGCCACGCGGGCGCCCACTGGACGAGGAGATTCGTGACGGGCGGCCAGCCGACGAAGATGAGCAGCATCGAGATGACGACGGCCAGGATGAAGGCGACCACTTGGTTGCGGGTCATCGCCGAGGTCATGGCGGCGATGGCGAGATACGCGCCGGCCATGAGAAGCGAGCCGAGGTAGGATGCGAGGATCACGCCGTTGTCGGGCCGGCCGAGGTAATTGACGGTGAGGACGAGCGGGAAGGTCAGCACGAGCGCCAGCGCCACCACGGCCCACGCGGCGAGGAACTTTCCGACGATGGCCTGCCACGGCGTGACGGGCATGGTGAGCAGGAGCTCGATGGTGCCGAGGCGGCGCTCCTCGGACCACATTCTCATCCCCACGGCGGGAACGAGGAAGAGGTAAAGCCACGGGTGCCACAGGAAGAAGGCATCCAGCGTCGCCTCGCCGCGCTCGAAAAAGCTCGACACCATGAAGGTGAAGAATCCCGCCAGCAGCAGGAAGATCACGATGAACACGAAGGCGACCGGCGAGGCGAAGTAGCCGGTCAGCTCGCGCTTGGCGATGGTCCAGATGGGATGGAGGCGGCTCATGCGGCGGGGAAAAACTCGAAGCTCGAAGCTCGAAACTCGAAACAAGGCCCGAAGGGAGGAAGCGCCGAAAGCGAGAGCGCGCGCGCGCCGGGGAGCTTCCGGTGCTTGTCGTCTCTTCCGGCGCTTGTTTCGAGTTTCGAGTTTCGAACTTCGAGTTTCATTTCTTCTGTTAGTTCTTCGTCCTTGCGCGGGAAGGGACGTCACCTTGGTCCTCGGCTGGATCGCGGTCGGGACGGGTGATGCGGCGGAACACCTCGTCGAGGCGGCCTTCCTCCACGCGCAGCTCGCGGATCTTCCAACGTTCGGAGAGCGCCAGCTCGCCGAGGGCGGCGGCAAGTTCGTCGCCGGTCCAGCCGGCCTTGGGGGCAACGCGCAACGCGGGCGGCGAGTCCTCCAGCACCGTGACCTCACCCACGCCGGCGCGGGCGCGCAGGGCGGCGGCCGCCGCGCGGGCGGCGCCGTCGGCAAGGCGAAGCGGCACCACGCCGGCCTGCTCGGACTGGGCCTTAAGCTCGGCGGGCGTGCCGTTGGCCACGATGCGGCCGCGGTCGATCACGATGGCGCGCGAGCAGGCGGCCTCGACCTCCTCCAGGATGTGCGTGGAGAAGATGATGGCCTTCGTCTCGCCCATGCGCTTGATGAGGCCGCGGACCTCGTGCTTCTGGTTCGGATCGAGGCCGTCGGTCGGCTCGTCGAGAATGAGCACCTCGGGATCGTGGATGATCGACTGCGCCAGGCAGGTGCGGTGGCGAAAGCCCTTCGAGAGCGTTTCGACGCTCTGTCGGCGCACGCCCTCCAAGAAACAGGTGGCGACGGCGCGCTCCACGGCGTCCTTGCGCGCTGCGCCCGTGAGACCGCGCAGCTCGGCGGCGAAGGAGAGGAATCCTTCCACGGTCATGTCGGCGTAGGACGGCGCGTTCTCGGGGAGGTAGCCGACGAGTCGCTTGGCGGGGAGGGGATCGGCGACGATGTCGTGCCCGCCAATTTTCACCGAGCCGGCCGAGGGCGGGATGAAGCCGGTGATCATCCGCATGGTGGTGGACTTGCCGGCGCCGTTCGGGCCGAGGAAGCCGAGCACCTCGCCCTTCTTCACGGAAAACGTGACCCCGCCGACGGCGGCCTTGGGGCCAAAGAACTTTTGCAGGTCCTGCACTTCAATCATCGTGGGGGCACTTGGTAGCAAGGCGCGCGCGGCAGGCAAGTGGGCCGCGCAAGTTTGCGTCCGCGCGCCGGGGAGGAGAGCGCTTGGTTCGGAGCGCGGGGATGGTATGAGTCGCGCCGTGCCGACCACGCCCCGCGCCGACGAGCCCGCCCGCCGGGGAGCGCCCCCGAGCGGGCCGGAGGCCGAAGGCTTCGGGGAGTGGGAGCTGCTCGAGGAGATCGGCCGCGGCGGCATGGGGATCATCTACCGGGCGCGCCGCCGCGGGGGGGACAGCCGGATCGTGGCGCTAAAGGTTCTCCAGCCGGCCCTGTCGCACGCGCCGGAATTGAGCGCGCGCTTCCGGCGCGAGGCTGATGCGATGGCGCGGCTCGATCACCCGCACCTCCTGCCGGTGCTGGAACTGGCGGCGCGCGCGAGAGACTGCCTGCCGTATTTCGTGATGCAATTCGCCGAGGGCGGGAGCCTCACCGCGCTCCTCCCCGAGCTCAAGGAGCGCCCGCGCGCAGCCGCGCTCCTCGCGGCCAAGGTGGCGCGGGGCGTCGCCCACGCGCACGCCCAGGGACTGCTGCACCGCGACCTCAAGCCGGACAACATCTTGCTCGACGCCGCGGGCGAGCCGCTGGTCACCGACTTCGGCCTTGCGCGCTGGCTGGACGATCCCGGCGACCTCACGCGTTCGCTCGTCGTCATCGGCACCGCCGGCTACATCGCGCCGGAACAGGCCGAAGGCTCCGGGCGAGCCCTGACGCCGGCGGCAGACGTGTATTCGCTCGGCGTGATCCTCTTCGAGATGATTTCCGGCCGCCGCCCCTTCGTCGGGGAAAATACCCTCGTGGTGCTGCGCCGCTCGGCCGACGAGGAGCCGCCCACACTGCTCCAGTTCGCCCCGGATGCCCCCCGCGAGCTGGCCGAGGTGTGCTCGCGCTGCCTCCAACCCGACCCGCGCGACCGCTACCAGGGCGCCGATGAGCTGGCGGACGATCTCGAACGATGGCTGCGCGGCGTCCCGATCACGCGGCGCACGCTGGCCCTACGCGTGCGAGCCCGGCGCTTCGTGCGCAGGCGGCGGCAGTGGCTCATCGGCGGCGGGGCGGTGCTGGTCGCGCTCGGAGCCACCTGGGCCGGGCGGGAGTGGGCGCTGCGCCCGGATTCCCAGGACTACCGGCGTGGCCGCTCCAACCCGCAGGCGCAGAATTTCTTCGCGCGCGGCGCGGAGGTGATCTCCGCGCTCCGCGACTCGCGCGGCCTGGAAGCGGCGCGCGAGATGTTTCAGCGCGCGGCCGAGCTGGACCCCGCCTACGCGCACGCGCACGCCGAGCTCTCGCGCGCCTACTCCACCGCCTGGGCGCGGGAATACGACCGCACCGAGTTCCGCGCCTCCCAGGCCCTGCGCGAGGCCGAGGAAGCGCTGCGCCTCAATCCTCGTCTGGGCCGCGCCTGGCTGGCGATGGGCGAATACTGGTTCCGCGTCCGCCGCGAGCCGGCGCGGGCGCTCGATGCCCTGCGCCGCGCGCGAGACCTCGATCCGCGCAATCTCGACGTCCACGGGCTGATCGCCGTCGTGGCCAAGCGCCTCCACCGCTGGGACGAGGCCGTGGCGTCCGCGCTCAAGCTCTGTGAGCTGCAGCCCCGCCAGACCGCCTGCCTCTACGATCTCGGCGTGACCTACGAGGTGCTTCGCCGCTACCCCGAGGCGCTCCGGGCCTTTGAGCGCGCCGAATACCTTGCGCCGGACCGGGCCTCCTACGTCGGCCTCCAGGGCCGCGTCCGCTGGCGTTGGAAGGGCGAGATCGAGCGGTGGAACGACTACGTCCGCCTCCTTCGCCCCGCCGACCGCCTGGACGAGGGCGTGCTGAGCGACGTGCTGGAGTTCTACCTCCTGGCCGGTCGGAGGGACGAGGCGCTCGGGCTGGTCGAGGCCCTGCCCGCCGACTACGTGCTGCGCGACACCACGGTCTTCGCGCCCAAGCTCGCGCTGATGGCGCTCGTGCGTGCCGCTCGGGGCGAGGCGCGGGAAGCCACCGACGCAGCCCAGGCAGCGTTGCCGTTGCTGGAAGAAAGGCTCCGCACCGAGCCAAACGACGCGCGCGCCCTGGCGATGTCGGCCCGCCTGCGGGCGATGCTCGCGCGCCCCGACGAGGCGCTCGCGGCGGCGCGGCGGGCCGCGGTGCTCGTTCCGGTCGAGGCGGAGCCGGTGGACGGACCCGACTACGAAGCGACGCTCGCCGAGGTGGAGCTGCGCGCGGGCAAGTGGAGCGAGGGCGCCGCACGCCTTCGCCGCCTTCTCGACAAGCCGGGCTACCTCACGGTCCACGAGCTGCGCCGCGCGCCGCGGTGGGAGTTCGCCCGCGGGGAGCCGCACTTTGCCGCGCTGCTGAAGGAATGAGCGCCGCGCTCAGCCTGCCGCCTCCGCCAGCGCGGCAGCGATGCGATCGGCGTGGCGATTGATCTCGGCGGCGTCGCGGCCTTCGACGAGGAGCCGGGCCTTGGACTCGGTGCCCGAGTAGCGCAGCAGCACGCGGCCCTGCCCGGCGACGGCCTTCTCGGCCTCGGCCACGAGCCGGGAAACCTCGGGCAACGACTCCATCGGTGGCTTCCGCGCCACGCGAACGTGGCGCTGGGCCTGCGGATACTTCTTCAGCTCCGTGCGCAGCTCGGAGAGCGGGCGGCCCGTGGCCCGCATGATCCGCAGCACCTGAAGCGCGCTCACCAGCCCGTCGCCAGTGCTGGAATGGTCGCCAAAGATGAAGTGGCCGCTCTGCTCGCCGCCGAGGTTCAGGTGGAAGCGGCGCATCGCGGCGAGGACGTGACGGTCGCCCACCGGCGTGCGCAGCACCTTCCCCCCGCGCTCGGCCAGGAACTCGTCGAGGCCGAAGTTGCTCATCACGGTTACGACGAGCGTGCGGTCCCGCAGCGCGTCGCGCCGGAGGAAGTCGGCCGCGCAGATCGCGAGCACTTCGTCGCCGTCGAGGTCGGAGCCAGTCTCGTCGCAGAGCACCACGCGGTCGGCGTCGCCATCGTGCGAGATGCCGAGCTGGGCGCCCGTCTCCTTCGTCAGCTCGCCGATGACGCGGGGGTGCGTCGAGCCGCAGTCGGCGTTGATGTTGAGGCCGTCGGGCTCGCCGTGGAAGGCGTGCACGTCCGCGCCGAGCGAGGTGAGCGCGGCCGGGGTGGTGCGGCATCCCGCGCCATTTGCGCCGTCCACGGCGATGCGCACGCCCTCGAGCCGGAAACCCGCCGGCAGCGACGCGAGCGCCAGCGCCACGTAACGATCCACCGCGTCCGCGAACTCCTGCGTCCGGCCCAGGGTGCGCCCGGTGGCGGGAGCCGGCGGGGCCAGCGGCTCGCCCGCGAGCACCAGCCGCTCGATCTCCCCCTCGGCCTCGTCGCCGAGCTTGAACCCATCCGACCCAAAGAACTTCACGCCGTTGTCCTCGAAGGGATTGTGCGAGGCGGTGATCGCCACCCCGGCATCGAATCCCATCTCCCGCGTGAGCGCAGCCACGCCCGGCGTGGGCAGCACCCCGGCGCGATGCACGTCCACGCCGGCCGCCAAGAACCCGGCCGCCAGTGCCCCTTCCACAAAATCGCCGGAATGTCTCGTGTCCCGCCCGATCAGGACGCGATGCCGGTCCCCATCCGCGCGCGGCTGGGCCAGGAGCACCCGCACCCCCGCGCGCCCGAGGCGCAGCAAAGTCTCCGCCGTGAGCGGTTCCAAGTTGGCCGTGCCGCGGACGCCGTCGGTGCCGAAGAGGTGAGGGGACATGGGCGGAGAGAGGAGCTGAGAGGATGGAGAATGGAGGATGGCAGGAAGCCTTCCTCGCGTTGGGATCGTTCCCGTTGCTCGGGAACATTCCTGCCATCTTCCATCCTCCATCTTCCATCTTCCACTCTGCCTTGCGTCCGGCGCTCCCATCCATTCCTTGCCGCCCTTTTCCCCTTCTCTCCTATGCCCCTCTGCCTCGTCACCGGCTCGTCCGGCCTCATTGGTTCCGAAGCCGTCCGTCACTTCGCCGCGCAGGGCTTGGACGTCATCGGCCTCGACAACAACCTGCGGATGACCTTCTTCGGCGCCGACGCCGACACGCGCTGGAACCGCGACCAACTCTCCTCCGAGGTGAAAAACTTCACCCACCTCGACCTCGACATCCGCGACCGCGACGGCGTGGACGCCCTCTTCCGCCAGCATGGCAAGGCCATCGCCCTCGTCATCCACGCCGCCGCCCAGCCTTCCCACGACTGGGCCGCGCGCGACCCGGTGATGGACTTCACCGTCAACGCCAACGGCACCCTCCATCTCCTCCAGTCCCTGCGCGATCACTCGCCCGACGCGGTCTTCGTCTTCTGCTCCACGAACAAGGTCTATGGCGACACGCCCAACCGCCTCCCCCTCGTCGAGCAGGAAACTCGCTGGGAGATCGATCCCTCCCACGCCTACGCGCCGGGCATCCCCGAGACGATGTCTATCGACCAGAGCACCCACTCGCTCTTCGGCGCGTCCAAGGCCGCCGCCGATCTCCTCGTCCAGGAATTCGGCCGCTACTTCGGCCTGCGCACCGGCGCCTTCCGCGGCGGCTGCCTCACCGGCCCGCGCCACTCCGGCACCATGCTGCATGGCTTTCTCTCCTACCTCATGCGCTGCGTGGCCACCGGCAAGCCCTACACCGTCTATGGCTACAAGGGGAAGCAGGTGCGCGACAACATCCACGCCGCCGACCTCATCTCCGCCTTCGATCATTTCTGGCGCGCCCCCCGCGCCGGCGAGGTTTACAACATCGGCGGCGGCCGCTTCTCGAATTGCTCCATGGCCGAAGCCATCACCCTCTGCGAGGAGATCGCCGGCCGGAAAGGCAACATCACCCACGCCGAGGCCAACCGCATCGGCGACCACATCTGGTATGTGAGCGACCTCGCCAAGTTCCAGGGCCATTACCCCGCCTGGAAGCTTTCCTACAACGTGCCCGCGATTCTGGAGGAAATCCACGCGCAGAACATCGAGCGCTGGCGGCGGGAGGGATGATCCCCCGTTACCTCCGACGCTTCCGGCCGGATGGATTGACCGGCAGAGGGCCTTCCGGGAGCTGGTCCGGCTGGACCACGTAAATCTGGGAGTCCAGCCGGTGAAATGAATCAGCCGAATCATACTGGCCGGTGACCGCCTCGAAGCGGCCGTCCGCGCGCCGCCTGAGGAAGGCGAGCCACGCGGGCGTTCTTTCCCCGGTGCTCTCGGCGTTCCGCGAAGCCGTGACCGCGAACTCGACGAAATCCGCGCCGTTGACGATGACGAGGCTGGGTTCGCCCGGCGGCCCCGGGCGCTTCGCGTAGGAAAAGTGGAGCACCGTGATTTCCCTCGGCCGGGGCCTCGCCCCCTTGATCACCCAATGCACGGCGAAGCGCGTGTTGATCGCCTGGAAGTCGGCGGCCGGCCGGGGATCGCGCAAAGGCGCCGGGGAATCCTTCGTGAACTGGTTTCGCACCGGCTCCACCACGGCGACCAGATCGGCCCGGGCGGCGAGCCGCTCGTAGCTGAGGAAGGGCTTGTAACGCGCTTCCGCGGGTGGAGGGAATGCCCAGAGAAAGACGCCCGCCAAAAAGGCGATCAGCTTCGATTTCATCGGCCGCACCATGCGGAGGTTTAAGAGGCGGAGGAAGAGGAGTTTGCGGCGACGGAGGCAAGCTTCGGCGAAGTCCGCTCGGAGCCGCGCTCGGCTCACCGCCGGCCGCGATCCTCGTCATTTCAGCGCCGCGAGCTTCGCCGCCACCTCCGCCTTCCGGCCACCTCATCGTGGCAGCCAACTTGGCGAGGCGCTCCGGCCAATCCGCCATGAACGCCGCCTGCAGCTCTCTCGCGCCTTCGCCTTCCTCGCGATGCTTTTTGCCTGGCCCACGATGGGGATCAGGCGTGGAAGGAAACCTTGTTGCTCGCCGGGCCTTCGCCGCGGGAATTCACGCCCACGACCCACAGCTCATGAGCCGCGCCCGGCGTCAGCGGCGAATAGCCCACCGCCGAGCCCACGGGGGAATTGGAAACTCCCGCCGCCTCTGCCTCGCCGCCGGTCACCTTCCGATAGGCGCGCAGGAAGCTCGCGTGCTCGGGCATGGCCGGCAGGGTGAGGAGGCGCGCAACGGCATCCCACGTCGCCGCGCCGGCCGCATCGGGGAGCGGCTGCGGCTGGGCCTCGCCGCGGTCG
This sequence comes from uncultured Verrucomicrobiota bacterium, assembly GCA_937871685.1. Lineage (GTDB taxonomy): Bacteria > Verrucomicrobiota > Verrucomicrobiia > Chthoniobacterales > SZAS-18 > SZAS-18. Next base: position 1,186 of record CALMOL010000272.1, on the reverse strand, counting down.
CGCCGGGGCTGCATGCCGATCTTGGCCAGTTCCGGCGTTTGGTCGGTCTCGTCGCTCGCCGAGCAGTAAAAGAATCGAATGCTGGCGATGACGAGGAGCAGCAGGTCGCGCACGATGTTTCGCTCGCGAATGATGGTTTGGCGTGAGCCGCCGTTGGCCAAAACCTGCGCGCCCTCGGCCTTGCCCAGCCAATTGGTGATGCGCGTGACGAGCGTGGCCGAATACTTGCCGGCGGCCGGCAGATTTGGGTCCGCGGTGGTGGAGATGGCGAGGCGGGCGAGGTCCTCGAGGCGGGCGGTGGACTTCATGTCGCCGAGGAGGCCTTGGTCCCAGCTACACCTGCACGCGGGCCGCATCCGGCAGGTCGTCCGAAGGCACCGCGCCGATGCCGCGACCAAGCGCTGGAGCCGGCGGCCCGCGGCAACGAGCGGGTGCCGCTCAACGTGTTTCTGAGCTATTCTCACCAGGACAAGAAAGCGAAGGGCACCTTCGAGCAGAATCTGACGGTGATGATGAAGAAGCGTTTGATCACCCCGTGGCACGACGGGCTACTCCTGCCCGGGATGCGCTGGCGCGAGGAGATCCAGATGGGCTTGGCGAAGATGGACATCTTCGTTGCGCTGGTGACGACGCCATTTCTCGCCTCAGGATTCATCGAGCAGTTCGAGCTGAAGGCGGCGCGTGATCGTCTGCGGACGCAAGGGCGAGACTTCCTGTTCGTGCCGATCCTGGTGAACCCAGTGAGCGTGGCGGAATGGGATTTGGACGGGTATCAACTTTTGATGCCGGGCGACAAGGCGGTCTCGCAGCACCGGAGCCTCCGGGCAGGTTTCGATTTGGTGCAGTTGGAGCTGGAACGCCTGATCAAGCAGCGACAGGACGCGAAGAAGCGCGAGGAGGGCTCCCGCCCGCCGCCGAACGAAACGGCCTGATAGGCTCGGCGGGGATGCAGCGATTTCGGGTCACTCCGCCACCGCGGTGGAAGCGGGGCGGCGACTTCCATCTTGCCAAGGCCGCGTCGGTCCGACCACGATGATCTCATGCTGAAGAATCTTAGAGCGTTTTCGATTCGAGTGGTCGCGCCTCGCGGGCGGCGGCTTGCGGATGGCCCGCGGCGTTTTGGAGGGCGGTGGCAAGCGTCAGCGCGACACCGCTTTGGCCCGAAGGCGCGGCTGGGAAGTCGAAA
>CALMOL010000271.1 GCA_937871685.1 uncultured Verrucomicrobiota bacterium | reverse complement strand
ACGCCAGCCCCGCCGCCACTTCGGCCGCCACGCGCGCGGCCGTCCCGGTGGCTCCCGCCCCGGCTCCGACCTCCGAGGCCCCGGCCTCGCCCGGCGGGGCTGGCGCCGCCGTGATGACCGCGGCGTCCATGTCAGGCCTCGACAACTCGCGCTCCCTGGGAGTCGGCGACCGCCTTTCCTACCGCGTCATCGAGGATCGCGACAAGCCCTACGTGATGATCGTCACGGACTCCGGCGAGGTGGACGTGCCTTACTACGGCCGCGTGCAAGCCAAGGGCAAGACCTGCCTCGCGCTGGCCAGCGCCATCAAGGGCCGCCTGGAAGTGGACCTCTACTACAAAGCCACCGTGCTCGTGGCGCTCGACGCCATCGGCCCCAAGATCACCTCGAGCAACGGCCGCGTGTATGTGACCGGCTCCGTGCGCGGGCCCGGGCCGGTGGAGATGCCGGGTGACGAGAAGCTCACCCTGTCCAAGGCGATCCTGCGCGCCGGCGGCTTCGCCGACTTCGGCAACCAGCGGAAGGTGTATCTCTATCGCAAGTCCAAGGGCGGCGCGACGGAGACCTCGATCATCGACGTGAAGTCCATCTTCGAGGGCAAGCTCGACCGCGACGTGGAGCTGAAGGATGGCGATACCATCCGGGTGCCGGAGAAAGTTTTCAACGTGGGCTTCTGACCCCACGCGGCGGCGCGATTCTTGCCGTCGTTTCCCGCCTCGCTCCTGCCCCTGATTTTTACCATCCATGTCTTCCCGGCCCCCCATCATGGCCACCACGCCCGGCGGCAAGAACCCGGCCGCGGCGCTCAACCTCCGCAATCGCCTCCACCGCTACAAGCGCATTTTCCTCAAGCGCTGGTGGGTGTTTCTGCTGTGCGTGTGCGCCGCCGTCGCCGTCCAGGCCTACCTGCTTTCCACCCGGCCGCCGCTCTTCCAGTCCATGGCCAAGTTCCTCATCACTGGCGGCGTCAACGTGTCGGCCTCCGGCAGTTCCGGCGCGCGCGAGCAAACCACCGAGTTCATCGGCACGCAGATCGAGATCTTTCGCTCCAACGACGTGCGCCGCCGCGCCTCCGAGCGCGTCCAGGCGCTCTTCCCGGAGATGCGCTCCTCCCCGGCCACCATCGAGATCACCAAGTCTCCCGCCGCGCTCATCCTCGTGGCCTCGGTCACCTCGCCCGACCCGGTCTATGCCCAGCGCCTCCTCCAGGCGATGGTGGATTCCTACCTTGCCCAGCGCAAGGAATCGAAGACGATCCGCACCGAGGGGCCAGCCGCCTCGCTCGCCGACGAGGTCGCGCGGCTCGACAAGGAGATCACCGCCGATGACAAGGCGCTCATCGACTTCCAGAAGCGCCAGCAGATCGTCATGTCGGAATACGACTCGCAAAACCTAGCCAAGGACCTCGTCCGCAAGAAGGAGGAGCTGCGTGCCCTCCGCACCGAATTCGAGACCATCCAGCTCCTCTCCCCGGAACAGCAGCTGGAGCGATTTTCCCAGTTGGAGCAGCGTCGCGCGGCCACGGCCGGCAGCAGCGGCGACACCGCCGCCGACAACGCCGCCAACGCCCGCATGACCGAGATCCTGGGCAAGCGCTCGGACTACGTCAACGCGCAGCTCACCCTCACCCAGCTCCGCGCGCAGAAGAAGGAGTTGGACCGCGTCCTCAAGCCCAAGCACCCAAAAATCATCGACCTCAACGAGGAGATCGATCGGCAGGAGCGCACCCTCGCCGCACTGCGCGAAAACGTCGCCGAGGAGATCAACTCCCGCCGCGAAGCGCTGCGCCTGCAGATCCAGCGATTCGAGGGCGAGGTGAAGGAAGCCGAGCAGCGCGCCATCGAGCTCAACGTCGTCTTCGCCGAGTTTACCCGCCTCAAGGAGCGCAAGGACCGCAACGTCAACCAGCACCGCAAGCTCACCGAGAGCTACAGCGAACTCATGTCCTCTAACCGCGTGGACGCCGACATCGTCTCCGTGCTGGAGCAGGCCAGCCCGGCGCTCGCCATGTCCGCCGGCGCCCTCAAGGCCATCGCCATCGCCATCGGCATCGGCCTGCTCGCCGGCTTGGTCATCCTCGTGGTGCTCGACCGCATGGACGACCGCATCAACTCGCTGGGCGAGTTCCAGGCCTACTTCTCCGAGCCGGTCTTTGGGCAGATCCCGGCCGACGCTGCGGCCGCCGGCGGCGACTTCCTGCGCGCCGACGACACGCGCCCGATGCTGGCCGAGTCCTTCCGCAACATCCGCTCCACGCTGCTCTACATGCCCGTGGAGGGCGAGCGGCCGCGCACCTTGCTCATCACCTCCGCGGTGCCCAACGAGGGCAAGAGCACCATCGCCACCAACCTGGCCCTGGTGCTCGCCTACGCCGGCATCCGCACCCTGCTGGTGGACGGCGACCTGCGTCGCGGCCGCATCGCCGCCAACTTCGGCATGCCGAACGAGCCCGGTTTCTCCGAGGTGCTCGACGGCTCGCTGAAATGGTCCGACGCGGTGAAGGACACCTCGGTGCAGAACCTCTTCATCCTGCCGCGCGGGCGCACGCTGGCGCAGCCCTCCGAATATTTGCTTTCGGGCCGCGCCGACCAGTTCCTGCGCGACGTGTATCCGGAATACGACTACATCATCGTGGATACCGCACCGGTGCTGGCCGCCGACGACACCGCCTCGCTGGCGCCGAAGATGGACGCCGTGCTCTTCGTGGTGCGCCTTTCGCACACCTCGGCCAAAATGAGCCGCAACTCGTTGGAGATTCTCTACAAGCGCCAAGCGAACATCCCGGGGCTGATCCTCAACGCGGTGGACACATCGTCGCCCGAGTTCACGTATTACCGCTACCCGGAATACTACTATCACTACCAGCCCAAACCCGAGCCAAAGAAGGCCCCGGCGGGGGCGTGAGGCCAGCGCAGAGACGCGTGCCTGGCCTTGGAGCCGCGTGGGCAGCTTCCGCGTTACTTCGCGCGTTAATGCATTGGAGCCCGCTCCGCGGTTTGGCCGGCCCGGGGAAGATCAGCGCTCGAATTCCACCGTGCCGAAGCATTCCGGCCGGTGAAAGGTCGGCGCGAGGGTCGGCGACCACGCGCTCAGCTCGCGTGGTCCCCGCGGGCCGGCCGCGCGCGCGATGCGCAGGAAGTTCGCGCGCCAGGATTGGGGCGCGGCGAAGGGCAGGACATCCGCCGGCAGCACCGCGGCGAAGGGGATGAGCAACTCCGCGTTCCAGCCGTGCGCCGTGCGGCGCACCATGGTCTCCAGCCCCGCGCAATCCCACCCAAACTCTTTCCGCCAGCCCGATGGGGCGCGTCGCAGCAGGAGGTCGCACACGGTCCCGAGCGGATTGATCTCGATCTCAAAATACCCTTGGCCGTCACCGACGGGATCGAAGAACACCTCGACCACCTCCTCCTCCCAGAGCGGCCCGTCCCGCCGCGTGAGCGTGGCCCAAGGCGCCGCCGCCTCGCACACGAAAAGAACACGCCACGCCTTAGCGTCCCAAGAAGTGTAAACGACGGTGGCCTCGCGCGGCGGCCCGCCCTCCTCGCATTCGCGCAGGGTTACTTTCGACAAGCCGGTCCAAGGTGCCGCCATCGCGTCCGCCGACGCCGGCGCGGCATCCACGAGCGGGCATCGCAGCAACGCGGAATCCGCCCTCACAGGGCCAAGCTTGGGGGCGACATCATCCAGGAGACCGCGACGGCCGCGAGCAAGGCGAGAATTGCCAGCGCGGCCAGCCCGTAAAGCGTCATTTGCGCGCGGTCGCGCGGCTCATCGCGGCGGGAGAAGCGATGGGTTGCCTCGCTGGCGAACTCCGCGGGCACCCCCCTTGTGTCCTGCCCGATGGTAGCCGATGGCTCCGACACCGCGGCCTGCCGCGGCGCCGGCATCGCCACGGTCGCGCCGGGATCGGCCAAGGACCCCGTCATCGTCAAGGTGGCGCCAGGGTCGGCAACCTCCTCGGCGTCGGCCGTGTCCGGCGACACTCCGGAAACATAGGAGCCCTCGACCTTCCCGAAGCGCACGCGGTCGCCGTTCCGCAGACGCACGGGTGCTTCCACCGGCTTGCCGTTGATGCGCGAGCCGTTGGTCGAGCCCAGGTCCTCCAGCATGTAGTCGCCGTCCGCGCGGCGCGTGAAGACGGCGTGCGCGCCGGAAACCGAGGGGTCGTCCACGCGCAGGAGATTCGACTCGCGCCGCCCGAGCGACACCACCACCGTGGTCAGCTCAAGGGCAAGCGGCTCGGCTTGGCCGGGGAGGGTGAGCTGGAGCCGGGGCATCGAGAAGTGATAAGTGAGAAGTGAAAGGTGAGAAGTGGAAAATACCGCGCCACGATTTCGGGCTCACTCGCTCCGGCGGAAGCCCGCGAGCAGCAGGAAGACACCGCGTTCACGCCTGCCCACCTCTCACCTTTCCCTTCTCACGTTCTGCCCCGCTCGATCACCTCGGCGAAGCGCGCGAAGAACCGTTCCGCGTCGTGCGGGCCCGGCGAGGCTTCGGGGTGGTATTGCACCGAGAACACGGGCAGCTCGCGGTGGCGCAAGCCCTCCACGGTGCCGTCGTTGAGGTTGACGTGGCTCACCTCGACCTCCGGCGGCAGCGTGGCCGGGTCCACCGCGAAGCCGTGGTTCTGCGAGGTGATTTCGACCTTGCCGGTGGCCAAGTCCTTCACCGGTTGGTTACCACCGCGGTGGCCGAACTTGAGCTTGAAGGTCTTTCCGCCGAAGGCGTGACCAAGGATCTGATGCCCGAGGCAAATGCCGAACACGGGCTTCTTTCCGATCAAGCCGTTGACGGCCTTGTGCGCGTAGTCCAGCGCGGCAGGATCGCCGGGGCCATTCGAGAGGAACACGCCATCCGGATCCAGCGCGAGCACCTCCTCGGCCGTGGTGGTGGCCGGCACCACGCGCACGCCGAAACCGTGGCGGCGCAGCAAGCGGAGTTGGTTGATCTTCAGCCCGAAGTCATACGCCACGATGCGGTGACGCACCGGCGGAAGCCCAGCCGCCGCGGGCGCGTCGGCCGCTTGGCCGGGCGCCCAGTCCAGCGAGCGCGTTCCCTCCGGGTCCCAATCGTAGGCCTCCGGAGTGGTGACAAGCTTTACGAAATCCATGCCCGCGACGCCATCGCCAGCCGTGGCGAGCGCGCGCGCCTGCTCGACGGTGACGCGCTCGTCGGAGGTGAGGCAAGCCTTCATGGCGCCCTTGTCTCGCAGGTGGCGCGTGAGCGCGCGAGTGTCCACTCCCTGCAGGCCGACGATGCCGTGCTCGGCCAGCCACTCGGCCAGCGGCCGCTCCGAGCGCCACGAGCTGGGCGCGGCGGAAAGCTCCTCGATCACGAAGCCCTTGACCCACGGGCGCCGGCTCTCGTCGTCCTCGGCGGTGACGCCGTAGTTTCCGATCAGCGGGCAGGTCATCGCCACAATCTGCCCGTAGTAAGACGGGTCCGTGAGCACCTCCTGGTATCCGGCCATCGAGGTATTGAACACGATCTCGCCGACCTCCGTGCCGGCCGCGCCAAAATTTTCACCGCGGAAGGTGGTGCCATCTTCAAGGACGAGCAGGGCCATGGGGAACGTTTGAGGTTTAAGGGCGCAATACCACTGCGGAGGCGCGGCTCCAGTTGCGGGAGAGCCTTTAAACCTAAAATCTAAAACCTCAACTCTGCCTGCGCCACGCCGGCTCCAGCCAAGCCCGGAATTCGACTTCGTCCGCGCAGCGAGGCGGCCAGCGCGCCGACAAACGCTTTTTGCGGCGGTTTGCGAGCCGGCCCTGGCGAGAAGCGGCAAACCCGCCGCTGCGCTGACCAGCCAGAAGGCGGCGGGCAACGCCGATAATGGGCTTGACGCTACCGGCGTTTGTCGATACGGGACGGCGGCGAGAGCAGCCCCGAAGGATGAGCGCGATACCGGAACCCACACCCGCCGCCGAAGCGGGGGAGTTACCCATCGCTGACCCGCCTGCGCCGCCGTCCCCTGCGCCGGTGCAGCCGCTCGCCGACGCTACGGCTCCCACGCAAAGGCCGCCCGACGAGAATGTGCAGAAGTTGGTGATCGAAGTCGCCGCGTTGCGCGAGACCTTTGAGAAGCGGCTCGCTTATGATAGAGCGAAGGAGCAAGCCTTCGATCACTTATATTCAGAACTCGAAGAGTTGAAGCGGAACTCGGCGGCGGAGCAATTGCGACCTCTCTTCCTGGACTTGGTGCTGCTCTACGATCGGGTGACCAGCACGGCGCAAGCCCTGTTTGAGGGCAAACTGTTCGCTAACGAAATTTTCGATTCGGTGCACTCCATCGGAGAGGAACTCGTTGAAATCCTCCGCCGGCGCGAGGTAGAGCTCATTAGCGCTCCATCGAAAGCCTTCGATGCTTCCATCCAGAGAGTTGTAGGGCTCGAACCGGTGGAAACCGAGGCGGACGGCGGCCGGGTCAAGCGGGTCGTGCGCGCAGGTTTCCGCACCGGCAAACGCATTCTGCGCGAGCAGGAAATCATCATCACGAAATACGCCCCCAAGAAGTCGCCGGAATAGGAACACGCTCGCTGAGCTGGGAGAGATCGGCGATCTGACCGAAGTTTTCAGCGCTTACCCACCATATGACTGATGATCCCATCGTTGGCATTGATCTGGGAACGACCTTTTCGGCCATTGCCCACATTGACGCCCACGGCAAGCCCCGCATCATCCCCAACCCCGAAGGGGATCGCACCACGCCTTCGGTGGTGTTTTTCGAGGAGAATGGAAACCCGATCGTGGGCAAGGAGGCGCGCAATCAGGCCATCATCGATCCGCGCCGGACCGTTCGCTTCGTGAAGCGGGAGATGGGCAACCCATCCTATCGATTCAACGTGGACGGCAAGGATTATCTCCCGGAAGACCTGTCGGCCATGATCCTTAAGAAGTTGAAGAACGACGCCGAGGCATCCTTGGGCCGGCCCATCACGAAGGCGGTGATCAGCGTTCCCGCGTATTTCAAGGATGCCCAGCGCGAAGCCACCCGGCAGGCCGGTCAGATCGCGGGACTCGAAGTGCTGCGGATCATCAACGAGCCGACGGCGGCGGCCTTGGCCTACGGCTTGAAAAAGGAGGGGGACCAGACCCTGCTCGTCTATGATTTCGGCGGCGGCACCTTCGACGTGACGGTCATGCGGATCGCCGGGAGCGAATTCACCGTGCTCGGCACGGACGGTGACCCGATGCTTGGCGGCAAGGACATCGACGAGCGGCTGGTGAAGTTTTTCGCGGAAGAATTTCAGAAGCAGAAGGGCATCGATCTGCGCGCCGAGCCTCACACCCTCCAGGCCCTCTGGGACAAATCCGAAGTCGCAAAGAAGGATCTTTCGTTCGCCAGCAGCTTTCCTGTCACGCTTGGCGACGGTGCCGCGGCGTTGCGCGTCGATCTGGACCGGGATCAGTTTGAAGAATTGATCGCCGATCTCATCAAGCGCACTGAAGAGTGTATGAATCGGGTGATCCAGCGGGCTAACCTTGGCTGGAAAGACATCGACACGATCCTGCTGGCCGGGGGTTCCAGCCGGATCCCAGCCGTGCGCGCCATGATCAAGCGCGTGACTGGCAAGGACGCCGCCAAGGACATGAACCCCGACGAATGCGTGGCGCTCGGTGCGGCGATCCAGTCCGTGGTGACGACGATCCGGGAAATAGGTCTGCCGGAAGGCGGCGCGCCCATGCCGGATGGCGCCGCCGACATCGTCGTCCGCGACGTGGCGTCCCACAGCTTGGGCGTGAAGGCATACCACAAAAGGCGCGAGCGGTATGTGAACAGCCACATCATCCCTCGCGCGACCCCGCTGCCCTGCGAGATGACCCGGGTTTACGGGACCAGCGAGGACAACCAGAGCCGGGTGGAAATCGAGGTGCTACAGGGCGAGGACGAAGACCCGCAGTCGATAAACGTGCAGTTGATCGGCAAGGCCGGTCTGCGGAACCTGCCGCCCCACAAGGCCGGCGAACTGGTGATCGAGGTCACCCTGCGCTACGACGAGGACGGGGTCATCGAGGTGATTGCCAAGGAAATGAAGGGCGGGGCTATGTCGCGGGAGGTCGTCATGAAGAAATCCCGCGATCTGACTCCCGAAACCCTCGCCGAAAGACAAGCTGCGCTGACCTCCATCGGCCTTTAATCTCCCCATGAGCAAAGTCATCGGCATCGATCTTGGCACCACTTACTCGGCCGTTGCCTACGTTAACAGAGACGGCAGGCCGGAAATCATCCCCAACCGCGAGGGCGAGCGCATCACCCCGTCCGTCGTGATGTTCGACGAAGCAGGAAAACCAGTGGTCGGCCGCACCGCCAAGAACTTGGCGGCGATGAATCCAAAAGATTTTGTGCAACTGGTCAAGCGGCACATGGGCGACCCGTCCTGGAAATTCCGCACCCAGGGACGCAAGGAATACACGCCGGAAGAGCTTTCGGCCATGATCCTCACGCGCCTGAAGGAAGACGCCGAAGCAGCTCTCGGAGAAGCCGTGAGGGATGCGGTGATCACGGTTCCCGCCTACTTCGACGACGCGCAGCGCAAGGCGACGCAGGATGCCGGCCGCATCGCCGGCCTGAACGTTTTGCGCATCATCAACGAACCGACCGCCGCCGCGCTGGTTTACGGTCTGGACCGTCTGAACGAACCGCAGACCGTGCTCGTCTATGACCTTGGCGGCGGCACGTTTGACGTGACGATCATGCGGATCGCCGGCGACATCCAGGTCAAGGCCACCGGCGGGAACCGGAACCTCGGCGGAACCGACTGGGATGACGCGATCATGCGATATCTCAACGCCGAGTTCCGGCGGGCGGGCGGTCCTAACCTGCTGGATGGCGCGATTCTCGAGCATGATCTCCGGGAAAAGTCGGAAGCTGCGAAAAAGACCCTTTCCTCCATGTTGGAAGCAAAGGTCTTCCCTTCGGCGGACGGCAAAACGATTCCCGTGCGACTGACGCGCGCCATGCTCGAGGAAGTCACCGCGAATCTGCTCGAGAAGACGGCCTCGATTCTGGCCATCGTCCTAAAGGACGCCAACCTGGGGTGGAGCCAGATCGACAAGGTGCTGCTCGTGGGAGGCTCAACCCGGATGCCCGCCGTGGCGGCTCTGGTCGCCCAACTCTCGGGCAAAAAACCCTCCATGGAACTGCACGCCGACGAGGTGGTGGCGTTGGGCGCGGCCATCCAAGGCACGCTGCTCGCCGTTCAACAGGGTAAGGCCGATTTGGTGGAGCGTGATGCCTTCCCGCTGGTCGAAATCACGGACGTGAACTCGCACAGCCTTGGGGTGATCGCGCAAGACAGGGTCACGAAAAGAGATCGGAATCATATCATCCTGCCCAAAGACACCCCGATTCCAACCAGGCAGGCGCAAGAATTCTGCACCACGTATGACAACCAAGAAGAAGTTCTGGTGCAGCTTACCGAGGGTGAGGACGAAGACCCGAAATACATCACCATCGTAGGGACCGCCACGATGAAGATTCCTGGCCGATACCCCCAAGGCTCCCCGATCAGCATCGTCGTCAGCTACGATGAAGATGGGTTGATCGTCTGCCAAGTTTATGATGGCACGTCGAAAAAGCACATGGGCAACGTAGAATTCGTGCGCAAAAACAACCGAACCGAAGCTGAGGTCCGCGAGATGCAGAAAAAGTTTCGCTCCCTCACCGTGGGCTGACCCGGCGCACTGGGCCGCGGCAAGCCGGTCCTTGGTGGCTTTAGAACCCCGCGCATGCAGGACTACTACAAGGACGAGGACTTCAAGCTGTCTCCGCAGGACACGGTGGAGGAAATTGAAGCGAAGCTGGAAGAGGACTATCATCGGTGGCTCAAGAACGAAAACGTGCGGGGCAAGGAGGAGGACGCAAAAAGGCATCAGGAGAAAAACCGGGAGGCAAAGGCCACCTTGCTCGACCCTGTCAGACGCGCGGCATACCACCGCCGTCTCGCAGAACACTACCGTCGTGCGCGGCAACCGGCCTCACCGCCGCGTCAAACAACGCGAACGCAGCCCCCGAAGAC
>CALMOL010000270.1 GCA_937871685.1 uncultured Verrucomicrobiota bacterium | reverse complement strand
GACTCCCACTCCGACTCCGACGCCAACCGCCACGCCGACCCCGGCGCCGACCGCAACGCCGACGCCCACTCCCACGCCCACGCCGCCGCCTTTCTCGTCGCGTCCCCTGCTGTTCCCGCCGGTCGTTTGCGCGGCCGACTCCTCCATCAGCATCCAGGAAGCCTACGTGCCCATCCTGGACGGGCCGCCGACCTACATGTGGACCTACGGGGGGATCTACCCCGGCCCGACGTTCCGCCGGCCCACCGGCCAGACCACCCGCGTCACGTTCTCCAACAATCTCCCCGCCATCGCGGGCGCGATGACCGTCCATCACCACGGCAGCCACGCGCTTCCGATCGACGACGGTCAGGCGACCGGCGCTCCTTATCTCTTCGGCCCCGGCACCTCGCGCACCTACACCTACAGCGGCCGGGAAGACGGCGGGAACGAGCGGGGGACCATGGAGTTCTACCACGACCACCGCATGGGCGAGGCCGGCCTGAACGTCTGGATGGGCCTGCAAGGCTTGTGGATCCTCGATGACCCGGCCGACCCGGCGACGCTCCCCTCGGGCACTTACGAGCTGCCCCTCGTGATCGCCGATCGCCAGTTCGATGACCAGAACCGCATCATCTACTACTACGACCAGTTCGGCACCTACGGCGACACCGTCCTGGTGAACGGCGTTTACCAGCCCTACCACGACGTGGCCGACCGCAAATATCGGCTGCGCATCCTCAACGGCTCCAACGCCCGCATCTACATCCTCACCCTAAGCACCGATCCGTCGAAGGTCGGCAACGGGCAGCCGTTCACTCAGATCGGCACGGAGAGCGGCCTGCTGCCCGGCGCGGTCACGCGCACCGCGATGGATTTCGGGCCGGCGGAACGGCTCGACGTCGTCATCGATTTCGCCGGGAAGTTCGGGCAGGAGATTTACCTGATGGACGCCTATCAGGTCGTGCCCCTGCTGAAGTTCCGCGTGTCGCAGCACGCGGCCTCCGACCCCAGCTCCGTGCCGGCCACCCTCCGCCCGCTGCCCGACCTCGGCTCGCCGACGGCGTTCCGCTCCTTTTCCTTCGACTTCACCTCAAACCGCTGGACGATCAACGGCCGCAGCTTCGACCCCGGCCGCGTGGACGCGCGCCCCCTCCTCGGCAGCACGGAGCAGTGGACCTTCACGAACCCGACGGGCAGCACGCACCTCGTCCACATCCACGACGTGGACCAGCAGTGCGTGAGCCGCAACGGCCAGCCGCCTTACGCGTATGAGGCGATGAAGGAGACGTGGAGCGTCGCCCCCGGCGAGACACTCGTGCTGAAGCTGCGGTTCACCGACCACGTCGGCACCTACATGCTCCACTGCCACATCCTCGAGCACGAGGACGACGGCATGATGACCCTGTTCGAGGTGGTGGACGCGCTCGGGAACTGGCGCCTCGCCAACTTCGGCACCACCAGCGCCACGGACCCCACCGGCGGCGACGCCGCGGACCCCGATGGCGATGGTCTCTCCAACCTCGTCGAGTATGCCCTGGGGTCCGACCCGAAATCGGCGACCAATCCCCGCCGGCCGGTCGCGGGTCTAACGACCGTGGGCCAGGCCAGCTACCCCACCATCACCTTCCCGATGCTGTCGGCCGCGAACGCGGCGGTCTCCTACGTGGTCGAGGAATCCCTCGACCACCTGGCCACCTGGAACCCGGTGGACACGACGGCGAATCTCGTCGGCACCCCGGTGGACCAGGGCGACGGGACCGCGCTGGTGACCATCCGCGGCACCATGCCGATGTCGGCTGGGAACAGCTTCCTGCGCCTGCGCATCACCCCGGTGAACACGCCAAGCTCGCCGTGATCTGCGAAGTTGTTTCGCATGGCACTCAACGAATTCTCGACGGAAGCCAATCAGCCAGCCGTTCCCCTCCATAGTTCACGGCTTCGCCAGCGGGTGCGCTTCGCACGCTGAGAAAGGTTTTTCCTGGGAGCGCCGGCATCCTGCCGGCGGGATCCGTCATGGGCATCCAATTTCTTCCCCATCGGTGCCGGCGAGCGCGAAGCCCAGGACATCCGCCCAAGAGACCGAAGCATCAAGGTGCCCGGAGAGAAACCCTGCCGGCAAGATGCCGGCGCTCCCAGGAGTGACCGCGCCGGGCAAAAGTGGGCTCACGCCTTGTCGGCTGGACCTGGTGATGCGTTCGCTGAGCAACAGCCAGGCGTTGCAGGCTGAGCCACGACCGCCCAAATCCTTTCCCCAAGAATTCTAGTATCTCACGGCGCATCCGTAGGGCCGGGTCGTCGGGTGGGTCAGCGCCTTGCCCGCCCTCGCTTCCTGCAGGCCGACGCGCACGTAGTTCGTGGCCTTGGCGAGCGCCGCCGGATCGGCCGAGGCAATGCTGTCGATGGCCCCCGAGTAGATCAGCTTGCCCGCGGGACCGATGATAAAGAGGTGCGGCGTGGCCTTCGCCCCATAGAGGCGGCCGACCTTCCCCTCGGCATCGAGCAGGAAGGCGGTGCAGGCCGATTGCTTCTCCATGATCCACTCCATGGCCTGCGCGGCGGTGACATGGCCTTCCTTGCCCTTGGCGGACGAGTTGATTGTCAGCCAGACCACGCCCCGGCCGGTCTCCTCGGCCTGGAGCTTTTGCATGTGGCCGCCCACGTATTGCCGCTGGACCATCGGGCAGGCGGGGCTGGTCCATTCGAGCACCACGAACTTCCCCCGGTGCGAGGCGAGTGTTTCCGTCCCGCCGTCCGCCGTGGGCAGCGCGAAGTCCGGCGCCTCCTCCCCCACGGCCGGGGCGGCGCCGAGAGACCCCACGGCGGCAAGAAGGGCGACCATGGGCAGCAGGAGATATTTCATGTCGGGACGGAGCTTGGCCGGTGGAGAAGGGCGATGGCGCGGCAGCGACATCATCTTGCGTCCTTTTTGCCGCCGAGAGAAGTCTCACAAGTGGTCGCCGCCCCCAGCGTGCCCACGCACCCGCTGGCGAGACCGTGATCACATCCAGCGTGAAAGCTCGGTCCGGGAGCCGGCTTGTGCCGCGGCGAATCCGCGGAACTTTCCCCTCAAACGAGCTTTCGCATGAGTTGCCGATTCTTCCTTTGCGCCGCCGCCCTGGCCTTCGCCTCCCTGGCCCACGCGCAGAGGGGAGGCGCCGACTGGGACAAGACCGAGCGGGCGCGCTGGCGCACCGTGCAGCGCGTTCTCGACCAAACCCAGAAAGCGCGCCGCAATGCGCGCGTCCAGGAAATCGCCCCCCGCGCCGACGGGAAGCTGCGCGTGCGCTTCCTGGGCGAGGACCAGCAGGCTTACGCGATCACCTGGGAAGACCCGAGCCGTCCCATGCCCTGGGTGCAAGGCGATCGGGTCGCCCTCGGTCTCCGGCGGGGGCAAGTAATCCTGGCGGAGCCGAGCGACATGCACCTGGAGTTCTTCCGCCGCGGTGCCGGCGGGGAGGTGGAGGTGCTCGCCTCCTCGGCCGGGCGCTTCTACCTGCTGCGCCCGAACTGGCTGGGCGAGGCGCGCCGCTTCGCCATGGAAACGCGCTGGGTGCGCGGGGTGGGCTTGGTGCTGGCGAATCAAATCGCCAGCAACTCCCCGGACTTCGCCGACGCCCCCCGCGTTCCCGGCTCGGGGATCATCCCGGTGAACGCGCCCGCGCAACGCACGCTGCCCGAGCGCGACGGCTGGCTGAAGGACAACGGCTTTTGGGAAAAGGGCCCCCCTCCGCCCGCGGCGAAGCCGGACAACGCCCCGCTCCGGCGGATGCGCGAGCTGATCCCGCCGCGGCAGCGGGTTTTCAGCGCAGGATGAAGGATCGGCCAAGTGAGTGAGGAAAAGCGACCCTGCATCACGACGAGCGCGTCACTCTCGAACGCTTGGTGTGAATGGGTCCGGCGGCGAGGGGAGGGGCTGGCGTGAACCGCGCCGCCGAAGCCGTTCGGTTCGCAACCCAGGCAAATTCTCTTTTGCCAAGGCTTCCCGACTTCGCCAGCGGGTGCGCCCGGCGCGCTGGGGGCGGTGGCAACTGGGACCGCTGGCATCCCTGCCGGCCGGGATCCTCCCGGGCAGCTGGCTTCTCCGCCTTCGGGCCTCGGCGGGTGGCAGAAGGCAAAGAAGCCTGTCGAAGAGCCCGAGCATCTAGGTGCCCGAAAGGACCCTGCCGGCAAGGATGCCAGCGGTCCCAGCAGTGACCGCGCTGGGCAAAAGTGGGAGCGCGCCTTTTCCGCGAGGCCGGTGGTGTGCTCGTGAAGCGAGAAGCCGCGGCGGCTCAGGCTGGGCCGCGCTCAGCCCACCGCATTTCACACCAAGCGTTCGAACGATAAACCAGCCGGTGCTTGCTGGTGATACGGCATGACCACCCTTCTTTCAGATTGCCCTTCAACGGCTCCGGCTTGCCGATCCCGAAGAAAGGGCGGCACAAAGCGTCGCGCATCACCTCGTCCCGCCGCAAAAGCGGGCGCCCCCTTTCGGGGACGCCCGCGGGTGGGGCTGGCCGTGCTTCGAGTCAGCGGGCCGTGCCTATGCGGCCAGGGCACTCGGCGCCGGACCACCGGAGGGCGCGGCGGGGAGCGGCGTCACGTTCGCGGGCGGGGTGGTGCCGCCCGCAGCGTTGCCCGGCGCAGGGGTGCCGGCAGCCGCGAGCTTGAGGGCGCGCGTGCGACGGCGGC
>CALMOL010000269.1:16458-28954 GCA_937871685.1 uncultured Verrucomicrobiota bacterium | reverse complement strand
GGGCCACTAGGTCCGACCCGTCGGGGCCGGCGTGGTTGCGCACGGCCACCACGCTGACGGACTGCGCGTGGCCGCCCTGGGCGTTGTCCGCGGGCAGGGCCGCCCAGAACCGCTCGCCCTGGCGCTGGGCGGCGACGAACTTGTCGTGGCCGTCGTTGACGCTGACGGCGGCCTGCTCGCTGGCCGGGCCCACCAGGTCCACGAAGGGGGGGTTGGTGCGGCTGGTGTAGCGGTTGAGCGGGTCGGGCGTGTAGGCGGAGGCGCGCCCGTTGACGGTGGTGGCGGTGCGGTTGCCGATTTGGTCAAAGGCGTAGCCATGGGCGTAGCCGGGCACGGGTGCGCCGCCGGCCGCTTGGCGCACGCCGCTGGTCACTTGGCCCAGGGCGTCGTAGCCCAGCTCCCAGCGGGTGCCGTCCTCCAGGGTGACGCGGTCGCGCTGGCCGGCCGCGTTGTGGTGGTAGCCGAAGGCGGCCAAGGGAGCGCCGCCAACGGAATGGGTCCACTGCTGGGGGCGGTCCTGCGCGTCGTAAGAGCGCGTGGTGGTGGCCCGATTCGCGCCTCCGCTGGCGAAGGTGATCGACTCGACCAAGCCGGCCACGCTGCTGGCCGCATATCCGTAGGCGGCCGAGGCGGTCGTCCCTTGGCTGGCGCTGGCCAAGCGGCCTGTGTCCAAATCGTAGGTCCAGGTTTGGGTGAAAGGAGCGCCGACCCCGCTCAGGCTCAAGCCCGTGCGCCGGCCCAGGCCTTCGAAGCTGCGCGTCAGGGTCACGCCCGCGCCATACGCCCCGCCCGTCCAGGTTTCCTCGGCCAATTGGCCGTCCAGGCGCCAAGTGAGCGCGTGCGTGCCAGCCGCGCTGCTTTGCTCCTGGCGCAGGCGTCCCAGGCGATTGTAAGCCAGCGCCACCGATGGCGTAGCGGCGGGATCGTTCTGATAGGTGATCTGCGTGGGCTCCCCGGCGGCGTTGAACGGCAGGAAGGAGCGCGCCACCCCGCGCGCTGAGGTGATTCTCTGGAGCCGGCCGGCCGAACTCCACTCGTAGTCGCTGCCCTTGCCGGCGGCATCGCGCTTGGAGAGCAGGCGGCCGGTCTGGGCATGGTAAGTCCAAGTGGTGATGGCCGGGCCGGCGCTGCCGGAGGTGGTCATGGTCCGACGACGGCCTTGGGAGTCATAGGTGAAGGAAGCGGGATACGTGCGCGCGCCGGAAATGCTTTTAAGATCCCCTGTTAAAGAGTAATCGGCTTTGGTCTGGGTCCCGTCCGGCCACGTGGTGATCCAGGCGTTTACCAGGGAGACATGGGCCGTGATGGTGGTCTCGGGCAGGCCGCTCGGGCCGGGGCGCGTGACGGACTCGACTTGGTCTCCGTCAGCGTAGGCGTAGGTCGTCGTCCCGGTGCGCGATTCGGTGCGCGCCTGCACGCGACCGTGCGGGTCGTAGAGGAAAGTCACCTCGGAGAGGAGCGCGCCGTTCTTGTCGAGTTCCTGCTGGCGCACGGGACGCCCCTGCTCGCTTCTCTCCACGCGCCGCGTGAGATCGGGCCGGGTGAGCGTGGTGGTGCAAGCACCCGTGGCATCGCTCGCCCGCTGGATCGTGGTCACACGGACCGCGGCGGACCCGTAATCCTCGCGCCGCTCGTAGCGCCCGCCCGGCGCTCGGTCAACGCGGCTCAGAAGAGTGGAGCTGGCGCTGTCATCGGTGGCCCAAACCAAGGTTTCCTCGCGTTGGAGGTTCTGCCCGCCGGGACCGCCGATGACGCTCCGCACCACGCGCGTGATGCGGTCACGACCGCCCTCGTTGATGAGTCCATCGCCGTTTAAGTCCAGGGCAAGCGTTTCACGCTCGCCCCGCAGGTTGTAGCCGGAGAGCGTGCGGACGCCGTCCTCGTCGGTCTCGGCGCTGAGCTGGCCCTTGCCGTTGAAGGTGCGCGTGCGCGTGGAAGTGTTGCCGTGGCGCCAGAGGTATTCGCGCCCGGCCAAATCGGTGTAAGTGGTGGTCCACTCGGTCTGCGCACCACCGTCCCCCACGCGGATTTCCTTGGTGAAGGCACCTTCGGGCCCTGCGCCATAGGCAAAGGCTCGCGGGCGCTCTGTAGCACCGGAGACAGATTCGAGGCGGCCATCGGGGAAGAACCGCTCGACGCGCATCGCGATGGTGGAGCGGTCGATGTATGCCGAGATGGTGCGCACGGTGAAGCCGGCGGCATCCTTCGCCTCGGTGATAGGCCCGCCATAACCGCCGGCAATCGACGACGCAGTGCGCCGGCCGGCAAGGTCGTAGGAGGAGGTTTCCAACTCGATCACCGATCCATCGGTGCCCGTGCGTGTGCGCGCCAAAAGGCGGCCGGCGGCATCATAAGAGGACGCCGAGGTGATGCCCGCGATGGTCTCGCTGACGTTGCGGCGCGCGAGGCGGTCGAAACCGTAGAGGGTTGTGATCCCATCCCGGCTGGTGAGCGACTCCAGCCCGCAGCAACCGTAGAAGAGCTGCTCAGTCGTCCCGTCTTCGAAACTCCACGTGGTCGGCTGGCCGAAGTCATCGAAGAGGGTAGCAACGCGCGAGGTCAGGAGCTTGCTGGTGGATCCGACCACATCGTAGGTGTCGATTGTCGTTTCGAAGCCTACTATGTTGGTGCAGGTAATAGAGCTTTTGCCGTCGATGACCATACTACTCGAAGCTTCACCGATCATGCGCGTGGTGATAAGCGAGCTACCATCCGGAGAATAGGCGTAGTCGAAGGTTTCGAGCGTGCCATCGGGTCGGCTGACGCTTTGGATGCGCCCGGAGAATGCGCCGCCCGTCCGGGTAAGCGTGGTCGTAACGAGGTTTCCCGAAGTATTCCAACCGGCAGAGGGCGAGTTGGACACGAATTCTCGCGTCTGGCTAGGGGAATCAAAAACGGTCCAACTCTGACGTGTAAGCACGCCACGAACGGTCTCGGAGCGAGCACGGTGAGGGGCCGCCGACGAATAGATAGCGGCGACAACACAGTTCGCGTCTTCCTCGGCCGTAGTCGGAACAAACCCAGCCGGGGCCGCGCCATCCAAGAACTGAAAAACTCGGCGTATCTCGCGGCCGTAAACGTCGTAGTCGAACCACTCCCACCGCCCGCTCGACTCGACATGGAAGCGCAGCCGTCCGTAGCGACCGACGTTCTGGCTGGGGTCGTAGACTGCATAGTAGGCCCAGGTCTCGGTGAGCGCAGCGCCGTCCGGGTCGCGCACGCGCTGGATGAGTTCCTCTCCCCAGGTGTAAATTTGGAACGTCTCATTGGTCACCGACACGAGGTTGTTGGCCGCGTCGTAAAGTTCCCTACGCTCGGTGCGTTGGGTGTGCTCAGGATTCCAGGTGGAAGTGAGCATCTCGCGCGCCTGGCCGTTCTCGCGGTCGAAGATCCAGCTGCCGGTCGCCGGGTTGTAGGTCCAAAGGTTGGTCTGCACCGCCACCGACCCACTCCACACGGTGATGCGCACTTTGTTCCAGTCGATCACGCTTGAGTTTGCCGCGGAGGTCAGGTTCTCGACCACCACGCGGCGCGCAGGATTGCCCGAGACAGGGTAAACCTTGGTAGTCGCGTTCCGCGCGCCGCTGATGGCGCTGCGGGGAAACTCCTGCATTTCGAAGCTCGCCTCGCTAACCCTCACCACGAAGTTGACCACGCACGAGGCATTGGAAAACTGCACGGGTAAGCCGTTCGCATCTTTGGCAAACTCGCTGGCCGAACTGGCCTGTATGCTGACGCTGCCCGGCGAGCAGAAGCCCCGAGTCAAGGCCTTGGCGCTCAAACTCAATTCGTCGCGCTTGCGCCCATAGTCTGAGCGGCCCAGGCCGAGGCGAAAGGACAGGCTGTCCAAGCCGGGCGTGGCGCAGCGATCACCCTCACCGCACGCGGAGCAATCGTCGTCCCTCCAGTCGTCTTGGAAGGTGCCGACGAAAAGCGATCCCATCACAAGGATGTCCCATTTGTCAGCGGAGCAACTCAGCAGCGCCGGAGGCTCACGATTGTCCTCGCTGTGACCAATCCATTTGGAAACTGTCAACCCTTGGGCGGGCTTGCGATCCAAAACCCACCACGAGTCATTGACCGGAATCGGGCAGAGTGGGTCCAGATGGGTTGATGTATTAAGGAGGCTTCCGCAGAAAATCACGCTTCCGTTCGCGTCCCCGAGATTCCAACTGTTTCGAACGGCGGCGGAGGAAAAGATCGTTTCGTTGTATACCCCGTAATACCCGTTACCCCGCTGGGCATTGGAGCTGCCGCCTTGAGCGCAGTGGCTTTCGTAGTTTGAATTGGGGAGATGCGAAAAGTCAGTCAGATACCACGCAGTAATAGCGTTGCCATTGGCTGAACCGCAGCCCGAATCGTAGTCGGTTTTGCCGCTGCTACCCTTGACCAACTTGTAATCCTCATGCGGTCCGGAGTGCCAACGAGTCGCCACGGTGCAACGTTTCAGCGCCTCCTTGAGCAGTGCGACTCGTTCTCCGGCCGGCAGGTCGCTGGCCGGTGCGGCTGGACGCTTGCAGATAGCCGCGACGGTTTGTGAGGGCCTGGGATAAAAAGCGGTGGAGCTAGTGTCTGGGATACCAATGATGCCGACCTGTGTGCCGATGAATGACCCTTCGTTGAAAGTGACGTAGCCTGCCGCCAAATACCTGAAAACCTTTTCCTCTAAATCGTCCAGGAGCGAGCTTAGCGTGGTGGTATTGTCGAGATCGCTGCCGTAAAATCCATCCGCGGGATAGGCGCCTGGGTCTGCGCTGCCGTCGCTGCGGAGTGGAAAGGTGGTGTGAGCACCGTTATAGAGCGGCCCCCAGCGTTGCTGCACCGAGCGTTGCAGCGCCTCAATTGGCGGTGCGGCTAAGGCATGGCCCGCGGCCAAGCCAAGCGCGATGCAGAGGACGCATAGCCGCCACCAGTGAGTTATCCTGCCTTTGGTTTCCCTGCCCATAAAGTGTGGCGAATGCTTGGTTCAGTTGGATTGAAAAGAAGCTCAGAATCCCGGCGTGAGCACCGTGAGGGTGAGGGACGAGTTGCTGGTGTTGCCGCTGGTCGCTCCCGCCCGCGGGTTGCGCCCCTCGGCGTAGCACTGCCAGAGCGGCACCTTGGCCGGGCTGAGCCAATTGGGGTCCAATGCGGTCTGAGCGAAGTGTTGCGCCTCCCACCAGTCGGGCAGGCCATTGCCGTCCGCGTCGGCCACCGCCTGCAAAGTCACACGCAGGGTCAAAAGGCGGCGAGATGCGGTGGCCGAAGGTGCTTGATCCTCAATCTTTACCCAATCGACGGTGCCCGTGTCCAAATGGCCCGCAAAGCCCACTAAGTCGTATCCCGTCTGCCAAGGGGCTTCGGGCTCAAGGCTGCCGGCCACATATACCCAATAGACCAGGTCGTCTGCTGCCTTCTGGCGCGGGTAGGAAAGGGTGAGGTGGCCCGTCCCGGGCAGATCCGCCCCGTAGCTGCCCGAAGCAGGCCCGTCGGCCACCCACGGGTCGGTGCCCAAGGCGTATTCGAGCAGGTTGGATCGGCCGTCTTGGTCAGGGTCAGCGTTAGGGCCAGAGACACCCAAATTCGCCAGTTGCTCGGCGGTGAAATGCTGGGCGCGCCATTGTTCAAAGGGTGGGCCGGCAAAGGCGGATGCCACAAACGTGAATATTCCGAAGATCGGTGCGAGGCGCCGAAAGGGAGCGAGGTAATCCATGACAAATGCCGGGCAACCGCGCCGATCCTGGCGGGGTGTCATAAACTTGGCAAGCGAACTTTGCGGGCTTTTCAGAGCCAAGGGCTCGAAATTGTGACTTTTCTCCCTTGCCTAGGATGCGATTGAACACACCATGCCCGCAGTTTCGTGGCATCCAGAAGGAATTGCGACTGGTGTCGAGTGCGGATGGGCGGTGCAACCGGTTTGCAATCCTGCGGCGGGATTACTGAAAATCTCTGATTGCCATTATGGGCCTTTGACTCACGACCCAGTTCCGTCTCATCCTTCGCTCATGCACGCACAACCTTTCCCACGCCGGAACTTTCGTTTGGGTCTCGCCGTGGCGTTACTAGTAGCGGTCCTGCCCGCAGCTAGTCGCGCGGATCTCTTCGTAGTGAATTACGGGACTCCCAACATCGAGCGTTTTCTGCCGCAGGGGATGGGCAGCGTCTTTACAAGCACCGGCCTGGGCATCCCCTTCGGCTTGGCCTTCGACCCGGCGGGCAATCTCTACGTGTCAAATCTCGTCGGCAACAATATCTTGCGCTTCACGACTGTTGGAGTGGGCAGCCTCTTCGCCAGTGCCGGCCTGAACCGCCCAGGCGACATGGTCTTCGACATGGCGGGCAACCTCTATGTGTCGAGCTATGGTAACAACACCATCGTGCGCTTCACGACCGCCGGAGTGGGCAGCCTCTTTGCCAGTGCCGGGCTGGACAGTCCCACTGGCCTGGCTCTTGACGCGGCAGGGAACCTTTACGCGGCGAACGCTGGCAACAACAACATCATGCGCTTCACTCCAGCCGGCGTAGCCAGCGTCTTCGCCAATGGCGGACTGAGCTTTCATGAGGATTTGACCTTCGATGCGGCGGGCAACCTTTACGCGGCAGATGCTGGCAACAATACCATCGAACGGTTCACGCCGGAAGGGGTGAGAAGCGTCTTCGCTACTACCGGATTGAACAGTCCTCTTGGTCTGGCCTTTGATCCGGCGGGCAACCTCTTCGTCTCGAACAACGCCAATAACACCATCGTGCGAATTACGCCCGCCGGGGTCAGCAGCGTCTTCGCTAACGCCAGCAGCGGGCTGAACCAACCGACCTATCTGGCCTTCTCCCCAGTGCCCGAGCCGAGCACCTGGGCGGTGGTCTTTGTTGGCGGCGTGTTGTTGCCCTGCTTAGGCCGGCGGTTGCAACGCTCGGCCGCTTACTCTTCAAAAACGGGTGTGTTGAGCAACTAGTGCTCTAAGATTCGATGCATTCCGTGGCGGCGCGATGGGAGCACGCCAAGTGCGCGAGTAAAGCGCGAGTAAATTTTCATATTTTCGCCGCAAGAACTAACTCACTTGGTGGAGCATTGGGGATTCGAACGTCCGTTCGCGCCGAGATCATCTCGCTCAGGAATGCAGCGATCAGCGCTCGAACCTGCTAAGAATCCATGAAACCCTGATCGCAAAGCCATGCGCGTAATGCTACCGAGACAATGTCTTGCTGGGTGAAAGGAATTGTCTTGCTCATACGCCGCTCGAACATCGCCCTCATGAGCGCCTGACTGATCGCAGGATCGATCCGGGCGTTGAGCGAAACCAGTCCGCCGAGAGCGTAAGTCAGCGCAGGCGTTGCCATGACAGGAGGTCGCGATTCTGGACCGGACGCTTGTGATGAATCACTCGCGTATCTCTTTTCCCGGGGTTCGTTTTTCTGGGTGCTCCGCGCAGCTGCACCTTTCGGCGCTGTGGGCTCAAGAAAAGCCTGCTGCGAGGGGGTAAGGGCGTCGTCGAGTGAGCGTCGTTTAGACACGGGTCATCTCCTTCAAAAGCTGCTTCATCTCCAAGGCGGCGAGCATCGCCCCGGCACCCATTTGGGAAACGATCTTCGCCTGGCCGGCAGCGTCGGCGAAACTTTGTCGCTGCGAGAGACCGGCTAAAATCGGAACTTAGAGCTTCTTCGCCGCTTCAAGCATCTCGCGGCTCAGCCGCCCACGCTTTTGCAGCTTATTGGGGACCAGCGCGCCCATCGGCAAGCCATCGCGCACTTGCTGGGCGTCACGTAGAAGATGAACCGCCTTGGTGGCGGCACGGAGGTCGAGAATGGACGGCCCACAGGGAAGGAACACGCGATCAGCCCGGAGCATGATGGCGCGAGTGGTGGCCGAAAGGCCGGCGGGCCCGTCGATGACGATGTCATCCGCATCAGCCGCAAGTTCAGCGGCTCGATGAATTATCTCGTCCGTGTCCAGTTGCTCCAACCGAATGCTGGTGGAGAACTCTCCGATCCAAGCGGAAGCGGACTGCTGAGGGTCAGCATCGATGAAAATGACCTTGCGTCGCTTTGCCGCCAGGAACGCTGCAAGATGCACCGCAATGGTGGTTTTCCCCACCCCACCCTTTGAATTTACTAGTCCGTAGATCAAGCCGCCTCCGCAAAAATTACTCGATCCGGGGTAGCATGGAAGGTGACAAGAGAGCGAGGAATCGAAACATTCAGAGCGATCGGCGGCGCGTTTTTCAATCGCCCGTGGCGCGCTTGCAACATTGCGAGCAAGCTTGCTTGCTTGCCTGCTTGCCAGCAACGCAAGTTTTTCGTTGGTTGTTGCCACGCAACAACCGATGACACCGGCTCAGGGCAGCCGACAAAGCGCCGGGTCAAGAAAAATACGGACCCGCGGCGAAGCCGTGGGTGGAGATTTTTCTTGAGGCGGCAGCGCGGCTGCCGGCACGGAGCGACGATTCGAGCGAGTCGGAGGCCGGAGCGAATGCGGAGCCGTAGATGAGCGAGGAGTCGCTCGGTGCCAATGGACGTTCGCGCTTTCGAGTCTGTTCGAACGCGGAGGGGAGCCAGGGCCGCGGCTCGGACAGTCTCGAACGCGCCTGGAAGCTTCCGGAGGCGAAGCCGACATCTACGGGAGCTGAAATGGCGACGGCGCGTCGGCGCGCGGTCGCCTGGAAGCGGGCATCGGTCCGGGGGGAGATGCGATGCGGAGCCAAGCGCGGAGCGGAGGGCGTTCCGCGAAGGGGGAATCAGGGTCGAAGCGGAGGAGCCCACAGCGGAGAGCGGGCGACGCATCGCATCGACGAGGGGCCGGGGAGGCGTTGCGGAGGGCGGCCCTCCGCTCGAATGGGTAGCGCCGCACGAAGTAGGCGCGAAGGGAAAGGCCTTTCCCTTGCCAGATTCGCGAAGGAACTGCCTGATGGAATCGCATCACTCTACACCCATTTTCAGGGAGGTTGAGCGATGGGGAAGCCGCAGTGAGCGAACCAGCCGGCGGCGTCGGAGGCGCTGATGGCGGCCAAGCCCTTGGCTAGGGCGCTCTCCAGGGTGCGCTGGGTGCGCGCCTGGGCGCGGCGCCGGAAGGCCTTCAGCTTGGAGAAGGCGCCCTCGATGGGATTGAAGTCCGGGCTGTAGGCGGGCAGGAACGCCAGGCGGCAGCCGCAGGCCTCGATGCGCCGGAGCACCTCCGGGCCCTTGTGCACGCGCAGGTTGTCCAGGATGACGACTTGGCCCGCGCGCAGCGCCGGGCAGAGCACCTGGTCCAGGTAGCTCAGGAAGACCGCGCGATCCACGCTGCCCTCCGTGCTCATGGTGCCTAGCAGGCCCCGCGGACCCAGGGCGGCCAGGAGCGAGGTGTTCGGCCCGCGGTTGCGCGGGGCCTGGCCGCGGGCGTCCTGTCCCCTGGGGGCCCAGCCGTAGAGCGGGCACAGCGCGCGGCTGGCCCCGCTCTCGTCCACGAAGGCCAGATCCTCGGCCCGCAGCTCGCGCGCGGCCATCTGGCGCCAGGCGGCGCGCTGGGCCGGGTCCTGCTCGCTGGCGCTCAGGCGCTTTTTTTGTGCGTCCAGCCCACCGCCCGCAGCGCGCGCCACATCGTGGGCACGCTCAGGCGCCGGCCGCCCGCGCGCGCCCTCCACCGCGCGCAGCGCTCGGCCAGAGTCAAGTCCGGCCCGGCCTTCTCCAACTGCGCGCGCAGGGCCTCGTGCTGCTGCGGCCCCAGCCGCGGGACCATGCCGGGGGCCTTGCGCGCCCCCAGCGCACGCCCCTCCCGGCGCCGCCGCACCCAGCGCCCGATGCTCGCCAGGGAGACGCGCATCAGGGCCACGATGCGCTCGCGCGCCATGCCCTCATCCACCGCCGCCAGCACGCGCTCGCGCAGATCTAGCGAATAAGCTTTCCTCACCCCTCTCTACCACGGCCAATCACTCAAGGCCCCTGAAAATGGGTGTAAGCGGCGGCAACCTCGACCTCGACCGCCTGCCGTGGCAGGAGGCCGTTTGAGGATTGGCGATTGAGGAGCGACGCTCGCCCGCCGAAGGTGCGCGCCGACGCCCACCGCAACCAAGCCGCCGTGGCGAAATGGCAGACGCATGGGACTTAAAATCCCTTGGGAGGAAACTCCCGTGCGGGTTCGACCCCCGCCGGCGGCACCTTGGTTCAATCGGGAAACGGCGCTACCAGCGCGCCGCCCGTCACCGCGGCCCGCCGCTGCCCATCGAGGGGCCAACGCCCGCCGAGCCTGGCATTCCGCCGCCGCTGATCGGGCCGGAGATCGAGGCCGCCTCCGAGCCCGCTCCCCGGCCAATCGGCGTCCCGACCGTCGAGCCGCTGGACGGTGTGCCGGCCGAGCTGCACGCCGACAGGGAAACCAACGAGGCGAGCAGGAGCGCGCCGCCGAGAAGACGGAAAGAAGAGATCAGGGAAGCCATGGGGAAAGAGGACAAAATGAGCAAGGGACAATGCAAGGATCGCAACCCAGTCCTCCCCTGGCCGGGACATCCGGCGCGCAGGGCGCTTGCAGCGGTTTGCCGAGACATTGGGCGGCGTCGACCGGTCGGCGGCTCGGCCACTGGGAGCGCCGGCATCCTGCCGGCTGGGTTTTTAACCGGGGCAACGTTTTCCGGCACGCTCCTGAACTCAAGATGCCCGCAAGGAGCCCAGCCGGCAGGATGCAGGATGCCGGCGCTCCCGGTGGCCGAGCCAAGGAGGGGTTCGAGATTCGCTCGGCCCATCGGAAACCGCTGAAAGCCCACCGCCGCATGAAACTGAGAAACCCTCGTGGGAGCGGTCGGCGCATCAACCAGCGAGGCAGCCGCGTGGGTGCATTCGGAACTACAGCGCGTGCTAGCCCGTTGACCGTCTAAATCGCGCCCGCCTCGCCGCAAGCGCGACAAGAGAGATCGAGAAGGCTCTCGCTCACGGCGCCGGCCGCATGAATTTCCTGCCTAATTCCCGCGCGGCAGCCTGGGTCGAACCACTCCGCTTGAAGCCGGGAGCCCAGCTCCGTCTCGTCGGCGCGCGATGAGCACTCTCTCCACCAACGGACTGACCCTCGGTCCCACCGACCGCGCGATTCCGACACCTATTTCTGCCCGCTTGGAACGATCAACGGCATCGGGCCGCGGTGTCTTCGCGGCGGGCATCGCCGCGCTTGGCGCCCAATGCCTCGTCCTTGCCAAGCCAGTGCAGGGCCTGGAACCCCTCCCGACTTGGCTGCTTGCGGTCTGGCTCTGGCCCGTCGCGACCGGCGTGCTCCTCATCGGCTGCGGCGCCGGCATCGCCGCGCGCCGGCTCGCGCGGCTCGCGGCCTTGGTCCTCGGGGGACTTTTCTCCCTGTGGCTCGTGCTCTTGCATGCACCGCAACTGGTCGCCTCGCCCGCCAACGGTGGCGCCTGGACCGTTGCGCTGGAAACGCTGGCTTTTGCTTGCGCGACCTGGGCCTTCGCCGACACCGAGGGAAGCGCCGCGCTCTCGCCCGACGAGCCGCCAGGCGCGCCGGGGAGTTGGGTCGCCCGGTTGGGCCGAATCGGCTTCGGAGCGTCGTTGCTCGGCTTCGGCGTGCTGCACCTGATCTACTGGGAATACGTTTCCAGCGTGATCCCGGCCTGGCTGCCGGGGCACCTTTTCTGGACCTACGGCACCGCCGCGGCCTTCTTCGCGGCGGGCGCGGCCCTCATCACCGGCATCCAGGCGCGCCAAGCGGCGACGTGGACCGGAATCATGTTCCTGCTGTGGGTCGCGATGCTGCATCTGCCCCGCGTCGCGGCGAAGTCGGGCAGCCGCGCCGAGTGGACGAGCATGCTCATCGCCTTGGTGATGGGTGGCGGGGCCTGGATCATCGCCCGCGTCCAGGCAAGGAGTTGAATCTTCGCCGAAGACAAGGCGAAGCGCCAACGGCGCGACCCCACGTCAGCCTGGGGCCACGCCCGAGGAAACTGGTTCCTCTACCGCCAGGGCTGGAGGCCCCGGCCCATCCGGTGGCCGGCCAGGATGAATCGGGCTTTCAGCCCTCGGACGATCTCTTCCACAATTCCTGGGGCGTTGCCCCAGGCTGGTATGGCGATGCGCCTTTGGCGCTCAACGGACGGCGGAAGAATTTCGCCGGCAGTTTACCCATCCGTCAGACCTCGGCCAAGGCATGCACGGCTCTGACCGAGGTCGAGGTGACCGGCGAGCAACCCTCGCCCATGGAAGGGGGAATCGTTCGCCCGGCTCATAGGCCAAGACCGAAGCGAAACCGCGGGTTACTGAGTAACGGGCAGGCCCTCGTAGAGCGGCTTCAGCGCGCCGGCGCTCTCGCCGGCGGCGGTCACCTCGATGGCGCGGCCCCACTCGTTCGCGGTGCCGTAGCCGTTCACCGCCACGGTGCCGCCGGCCTTGAAGAGACCGGCCTGGTCGGCCGCCTCGCGGCTCAAGCGCAGCACGGTGCCGTCCTCTGGAGCGCCCGCGCCGCGTGGGTGGAGTCGATCGAGCGACAGTTCGAGGTGCTCTGCGCGGAGATCGGCGAGAGCAGCCAGGTGCGTGTGCGGTATTCGAG
>CALMOL010000269.1:11380-16448 GCA_937871685.1 uncultured Verrucomicrobiota bacterium | reverse complement strand
GGGTTGGCCGGTGAGGCTCAGGAAGACGTCGTCGAGGCTCGCCGGCCAACCCACTCGCGACCTCGAGGAGGCGCTCGCATGAGCACGAGCATGACCAAGGGCACGAGCACGAGCGCCCTCGACCTCGCCGTGCGGCCCGCTCAGCACCACCGCGATCCGGCCGGCGGCCTGCATCGGCTTGAGGCCGATGCCCTGGAGCGCCGGGGGCAGCCGGTCGC
Organism: uncultured Verrucomicrobiota bacterium; assembly: GCA_937871685.1. Lineage (GTDB taxonomy): Bacteria > Verrucomicrobiota > Verrucomicrobiia > Chthoniobacterales > SZAS-18 > SZAS-18. The sequence continues at coordinate 16,230 of CALMOL010000269.1, read as the reverse complement.
CGCGCGGCTCGGTCGGGCGCGCCTCGGTCACGGTCTGGTTGTTTCCGTTGCCGGTGATCGAGTAAGCCTTGAGGCGGCCCGAGGGCTCGCGGCGGCCCTTGATGGTCACGGAATCGTTCGGCTTCACCGTGCGCACGAGGTCGGCGGACATGTGCGGCGGGAACTTCACCACCGTGTTGTCGGCGAGCAGGAGGCCATCCACCTCGCCGCGGGGGTTGAGCAGGTATTGCTTCACGGTGCCGGTGGCGGAATCCGAAATGTCGCGCTCGGCGCGGGGATCACCCGCGGGCGGCGGGGGCGGGCCTTTCGGGCCGCGCGGGCCGGGAGCTTGAGCAAAGGCTCCGACCGAGAATGCCGTGGCGGCGCAAACGGTGCAAAGGGCGAGAGTGAGGGCAGGAGTGTGATGGAGTTTCATGGCGCCGTTCCTCTTATCACTCGCCGTGCCAAGGCCGCCGGATGGCCGGCAACCCTGATAGAACCTCGCTTTTTCCCTTTCGGCGGGTGGGCAAAGCCCCGCCGGTGTCGTGCTGCCGGACAGTTGGCGTCCGCCGAACGGACGATCTCCGCGCTGGCCAAGCACTCGAAGCGCATCCGTGGACTTTCCGGCAAAGGTCGGCGCCCATCGCGATGGATGGCAGCAGCGCCGAGGCAGGCGGAGGCATCCAAAACCCTGCGGAGAACGGACCATTGCCTGACAAGGCCGCCCCGCTTGCTTCAGCCCCAGGCGGGCGGCGCCCCAAGTCGAGTTCATGTATGAGATTCTTCCTTTGCCTTCTCGCCGGCGCGCTGGGCATGTCCGCGACCCTCTGCTACGCCGGCTCGGATCGGTCCGGCCGCGGCACCGTCACCGGCCGCGCCTACGCCATCCACCGCGGCGCGGAGCACCCAGCCAGCAAGGAAACCGTAGAACTGATCCCGGTGAACGCCTACACCAAGGAGATCGTCGAGCGCGGCCTTCTCGCCGGACGCAAGGTGCGCGCCGATCCACGGCTCGCCGGATACCAGCGCTTCGTCACCTCCGACGCGAACGGGAACTTTGTCATCCGTCACGTCCCGGCCGGCGAGTATTTCGTCATTTCTGCCGCGGAATGGTCCTACCAATACGACGCCACGCACTCCGACAATACCGGCACGGACCGGCTCACGACGGAATTCAACAAGCCCAAGCCCGTCTTCACCCGGATCAGGCTGCGCGCGGACGAGGCCGTGCGCATCCGCCAGTGGAATCAGAACTGCCCCGACATCGGTTTCCCCTTCGCCCACGGCTAGATCAACTTTGACTCGGCGAGACGCACTCGCAGGCGGCGGCTTGCGGGGAGGCACCAGCGTTTTGGAGTGGGGCGACCTGTCGCCGCTTTGGGAGCGTCACCGCGCCCTCGCCTGCGAAAGCGGAGCGGCGCGGTCGGAGCGGGACGATTCCCAGTGTCTCATTCAGCCGAGATGTCGGTGCCTGTCGATGGATGGATGTCGGATCATGGTGCCGCTCCATCGTAACTCCGCCAGCAGCAGCCGGCGGCAACGCCTCCGACGCCGGCCGTCGGGCCGCTGGCGTCAGACCAACTCAAGGAGGCGACGAGCCGAAACGGTCCGCTTCCTGAGAAAAACGGCCAGAACGCGGACGAAATTCGACTGAGGTCAGATGAATTCCGACTGCGTGCGGATAAAAACTGGCTACACGGAGACAAATCTTGGCTGACAGCAGAACAATTTCGACTGACGGCAGATGAAACTCGACTGACCTCAGACGAATTCTGCCTGGTGACAGATCGATTCCGACTGGACGCAGATCCAATTCGGCTGCCCGCAGACCCATTCCGACTGCGCGCAGATGGATTCCGCCTGCCGATAGATGAATTTCATCTGGCCGCAGACCAAAGTCGTCTGCCGGCAGGCCCACCTCCTTCGACTGCGACCCATGCCCGCCTTCCCCTCCCAGAGCTTGCTCACGGCCATCTCCAACGTCACCCGCTGGCAGATCCTGGACGAGTTGCTCAAGGGCGAGCCGCTGCCCATCTACGAGCTGGCGCGTCGCCTGAAGATCAACCGCAGCACGCTCTCCAAGCACGTGGCCGTGCTGTCCCTCCAGGGGATCCTCGTGAGCGGCTACGGGGCCGTTTACCGCGTCGCGCCGCGCTTCCTGGTGGAGGGCGAGCGCGCCCTCGACCTGGGCCCGCTCGTCCTGCGCGTCGGCGGCTGAGCGTTCTCGATTCGGGCGGTCGCACCGGCAAGCGGGGCTGCTACTCGAAGCTGTTGAGCTACGCCTAGATCGAGGAAGCCGCCGAGACCGTCGCGGCGCGCGAGGCCGACCGGCAAACCGCCGCCGGAGCCACCTTCGTCCCCATGGCCCCACCCTCCGCGACGATGTGGCGGCCGGACCGGCCGCCCACGCCGCCAGCGAGAAGGCCAAGGTCGAGACCGACATTTAGTAGTCGTTTTGTTTGGAATCGCATTGACCTGCTTTGCTTTCAAATACGGACGCTAAGACTTCCGACCGAATTACAGGCAGCAGTGAGTATCATTGATCATCCTGAAGCCTGTTGCCAACCTTAATCTGTTAGATAAATGATTAGCAATGAGACGCGACGTGCAGTTTGAGATCGCCCTCTCCTTCGCTGGAGAGGATCGCCTGTATGTAGATCAAGTTGCAAATCTCCTTCGAGATTCCGGCGTCGCGGTATTTTATGACCTCTTCGAGGAGGCAAAGTTATGGGGCAAGAATCTCTACGACTATCTCTCAGACGTGTATCAGAACAAAGCCCTTTACACGATCATGTTTGTCTCGAAACATTATGCAGGAAAATTGTGGCCGTCCCACGAGCGTCAGGCCATGCAGGCACGCGCCTTTCAAGAGCACCATGAGTATGTGCTTCCGGCTCGATTCGATAACACGGACATTCCAGGAATTCTACCTACTGTTGCCTATGTGCCGTGAGCTGGCAAGACCCCACAGCAGTTCGTCAAGCTCATTCACAAAAAGCTTATCAACGCTGGCAGATCGATTCCATCGGAACGGTTGCGAAGTGCAGTCTTCGCGGTCGAGTCGCCTCCTCGAGTAGACCCGACAGAGGCTACAGTCCACGTCTTTGATGAGGACAATAATCCCTTGGACGGAGCTACCGTCGTCTCTCTCACGGATAACAATACATTCAAAAACTCGATCACCACCAATCTAGGCATTGCAAAGCTTACTTTCCAAACTCGTCGCAAGCTCCTAGCCCTTGTCGCGCATCCCAATCGACCAGGGGCAGTTTTTCCGGACTGGGATCCAATGGACGACTTGCGAGTCGTTCTTCCAGCTAGTGAGAACACCGGTTCGGTAGTTTGCCACGACACCTGCTGTATTCCGGGTTTAGAAGGTTCCCTTAACCCGATCCTCGACCCAAGCAATCGGACGTATCTATATGCCGACAACATCGCAATTCGCGATGGAGAACAGCAGCCGGCCACATTTCAAATCGGAAAACCATTCATGTTGGAAGACTCGAACGGCGTGGTCATGCAGTTAACGGTCCGACATATCCAAGGCACAACTTTGCTGCTTCAATACGTTCATCTGCGTCGGACTGAGGGATAATTCGTTGTTCAAATCGACTTTCATAGACGCCCTCCGCGGTTTCATTCGTGCTCCGATAATTCTATCCCGTGCTCCTTGAGCTTGGCGTAGAGGAGCTGGCGGCGGATGCCGAGGCGGCGGGCGGCCTCGGTGCGGTTGCCTTCGCAGGCGGCGAGGGCGTCGCGCAGGAGACGTTGCTCCAGGCGGGCGATGGCTTCGGGCCAGGGCAGGGTGAAGAGGTCTTCGGCGGCAGGTCTGGAGCCGGGCGAGGCGGCGGGCTCGCCGAGGTCGGCGGGGGTGATCACGGGGCCGCGCACCACGCGGGAAACGCGGCGCATGAGGTTTTCCAGCTCGCGCACGTTGCCGCGCCAGGGCTGGGCGAGGAGGGACTGGGCGGCGGCGGCGGAAAGGCGCTTGGGCGCGGCCGGGGCGGCGGCGCGATCGAGGAAGCGCTCGGCGAGGAGGAGGATGTCGGAGCCGCGCTCACGCAGGGGCGGCAGCTCGATGCGCAGCACGTTCAGGCGGTAGAAGAGGTCCTCGCGGAAGCGGTCTTCCTCGACGAGCGACACGAGGTCGCGATGAGTGGCGGCGAGGACGCGCACGTCCACCTGCACGGCGCCCGCGCCGCCGACGGGCGTGACGCGGCGGTCCTGGAGAACGCGTAGCATCTTGGCCTGCATGGGCGCGGTCATGTCGCCGATCTCGTCGAGGAAAAGCGTGCCGCCCTCGGCCTCGCGGAACTTTCCGGCCCGCGGCTGCACCGCGCCGGTGAACGCGCCGCGCACGTGACCGAAGAGCTCGCTCTCCAGCAACTCGGCCGGGATGGCCGCGCAGTTCACGGCGACGAAGGGTCGGCGCGCACGCGGGCTATGGCGGTGGATCGCGGCGGCGGTGATTTCCTTGCCGGTGCCCGTTTCGCCGAGGATGAGCACGGTCTCGTGGCCGGCGGCGGCGAGGCCGATGAGCTTTTGCACCTGGCGCATCGCGGGGCTGGCGCCGAGGAGGGCATTGGCTTCGTCTTCGTCCGGGACGCCGCCGGCCCGCGGCGCGGCGCGGGGCCGGGCGAGCGCGCGCTCGACGATGGCGCGGATGTCCTCGCGGCCGAGGGGCTTGGAAAGGTGGTCGAAGGCGCCGAGCTTCATCGCCTCGATGGTGTTCGCGCCGTCGGCGAAGGCGGTGAGGATGACGACGGGCGGCGGCTGGTCCGCGTCCTCGCGCAGCCGGCGCAGCACGGCGATGCCGTCCAGGCCGCCGCCCGTCGTCATCCTCACCGCCTTCGCCGACGGCGCGCACACCA
>CALMOL010000269.1:7401-11370 GCA_937871685.1 uncultured Verrucomicrobiota bacterium | reverse complement strand
CGCGCGGGGTCGAAGGCGCGAAGGCGCGCGAGCGCTTCCTCGCCGTTGCGGGCGACGTGGGGCTCGTGGCCGAAGTCCTCCAGCGCGTCGCACAGGCCGGCGGCGAAAGAGGCGTCGTCCTCGACGATCAGGATGCGGGGCATGGCAGGAGAATTTCGAAGCGGGCGCCGCCGGCGCGCGGGATACATTCCAAGGTGCCGCCGTGCGACTCGACAACGCCGCGCGCGATGGGCAGGCCGAGGCCTGATCCGCCAGGGCGCGCGGACACGAAGGGCTCGAAGATCGTCTCGCGGCGCTCCGCGGGCACGGGGTCGCCATCGTTCTCGACCGCGAGGCGCAGGCTGGTGCCGGCGCGCTCGGCGCTCACAGTGATGCGGCCGCCGGGCGGCGCGTGGGCAGCGGCGTTGAGGAGAAGGTTGTCGAGCGCGCGGGCGAGGGCGTCGGGGTCGAAAGTCCACGCGTCCACGCGGGTTGAGCCGGAGACGACGGCGTTCGGCGCGGCGGCGCGGGCAAATTCGAAGCGGCTTTCCAGCCATGGGCCGAGCGCGACTTCGCGCGGATGGTGCGCATTGAGCCGGGCCATGGCGAGGAGGCGCTCGAGAAGATCATCGAGGCGGCCGATGTCGGGCAGCATGGCTTCCAGCGCGGCACCGTGGCGCTCCGGCCGGGCGATCGCGTTTTCCGTTCGCAGGCGCATGGCGGCGAGGGGGTTGCGGATCTCGTGCGCGAGCTGGGCGGCCATCCGGCCGACGACCGCGAGGCGCTCGGACTGCACGAGCCGCGCGTGGAGGCGGCGCGTTTCGGCCTGGGAATCGCGCAGCCGAACGTGGAGGCCGTTCACCGCGCCGACGATGCGGTCGAGCTCGCCCTGCCCGGTCTCGGCAAGAGGCGGCGGCGCGTCGGGCGGGGTGGCGGCGATGGCTTGCTCCAGCGAGGAGACGCGCCGGCTCCACGCGCGCAGGAGCATCAGCACGCCCGCGCCGGAAAGCAGCGTGAGAAGAGCCGCCGCGCTCAGGCCCCAAAGCAGGCGCGAGGAGGCCGCGGCACCCTCGACGTGCGCGCGGGAAAGGAGCCACACCGCGAGCGCCGGCGGACCTTCGGCGAGGGCCTCCGCGGAGAAAAGCGTGGATTCGCCCGGCCGGTCAAAGCGTCGCCGTTCCGGCCGGCCGTTCACCAAGGCGGTGCGGACGATGTCGGTGATGCGCGCGAGCTCGGCCGTTGGCAGGTCGGTCTTCACGCCGCCGCCGTAGGTGGGAAAGGCGTAGGCCAGCGAGCCGGCTTCCAGGTCCCAGAACCCGCCCTCGACCTGCGGGAAGTCCGCGAGCGCCAGTTCGAGGAGAAGCTGCAGTTCCCGACGGCGCTCGGGCGCATCGAAGCGCTCGGGCGGCGCCGGGAAGCTCGCCGCATACACTCCGAAGCGCTCGCCCACGCGGCGGCGGGCGCGGTCGAGCTTCTTCTCCGTTTCCTCCACCTGTGCGCCGACGCCGAGCCGGAAAAGTCCGAGCAGCATCGCGGCCAACACGGCGCTGACCACCGCCACGAGCACCCACAGCGCGGCGAGCGAGGCGCGGAGGGAGATCTTCATCGTGACATGACTCAGGATCACAAGAATCGCTTCAGTTCTACGCTTGGTCGGGCCGGCTTGCGGAAGGCCGGCGGGGGCGGGTTGGGGGGGGCGGGGGGGTTTGTGGCGGGGCGGGCCCCCGCGCGCCCCACCCCCCCCAGCCAAAAACGCGCCTCGACCAAGCGGAGCGGAAGTTCCGAATGCGGAGGCAACGGTCGTAACGATCAGTCAGGCGGCGGCGGGCGCGGGCTCCGGGGCGGTGGAAGCGGGGGCATTTCCATCCTGTGTCTCGGGCATGAGGAGAAGGAAATACCCGAACGCCACCGCCGCGGCGACCGCGAGCGTGAGGAAGCCGGCGTTGAACCCCCAGCGGCCCGACACCCAGCCGGCCACCACGTTCGAGAGGCCCGCGCCCGCGCCGGTGGCCAGCGCCACGAGGCCCTGCGCGAGGTTGAAGCGGCCGGTGCCGCGCATGAGGTCGGCGGCGATCACGACCGAGATCACGCCGAAGATGCCGGCGGCCACGCCGTCGAGGAGCTGGATGCCGACCACGCCGAAGGGGCTCGATGTCAGCGTGTAGAGCACGCCGCGCACGGGCAACACGGCGAAGGCGGCGAGGAAGATAGCCTTGCGCCCCCACCCCGCGTGCATCGCCCGGCCCACGGCCCAGGCGATGCCGATCATCACGGCCTGCGCAGCGATGATGCACGCGCTCATGGCCAGCGCGGCGCTCTCGGGGTGCGCCTTGGCGAGCACTTGGCCGGCCATCGGCAGCATGGCCGCATTGCCGAAGTGAAAGAGCATCACCGCGCCGAGGAAGACGAGGAACGGGCGGCACTTCAGCACGGCGCTCGCGGGCTTTACTTGGTCGCCGGACTTGCCGGCCGCCTTCTCGCCGTCGGCGTCCGCGCCGCGCGCCACGGCGTGGTCGATCTCCTCCGGTCGAATGAGGCACACGGCGCCGGCGGAGAGGATCGCGAAGGCCGCCACGAGGCCGAAGATCCAGCCGTAGCCGAGGGATTGGCCGAGCACGCCGGCGAGGCCGGCGGCCAGGAAGTTGCCGGTGTGGTTGAAGCTCTCGTTGCGCGACACCCGGCCGGGCATGCGGCGGCGGCCGACGAGGCCCAGCGTGAGCGCCGCGAGCGCCGGCGCGATCACCGCGGACGCCGCGCCCGTGAGCGCCTGCGCCGTGACCACCACCGCAGGCGTGGTGTGGAGGATCATCGCGAGGCAAGCAGCGCCTACCGCTAGTCCCGACACGCCGACGAGCGTGCGCTTGCGCGGCGTGGCGTCCACCCACAGCCCGGCGGGAATCTGCGCAATGGCCGCGCCCACGTTGCTCGCCGCCATCGCGAGCCCCACCGAGCCGGCTGACCAATGCATCGTGCCCTGGAGATACACCGCGAGATACGGTCCGACGCCGTCGCGCACGTCGGCCATCAGCAGATTGACGGAGTCCAGGCCGGCAAGCGAGCGCTTGGAAGGCGCGGGGCCGGCGGAGCCGGGGGACGGAGGCGCGGTGGGCTTGTCGGCGTCGGGATTCATGGCGGCAGGGGTCGGGCTGCATTTGCACCCCGCGTGCCGCGGCGGAGGAGCCTGCCGACAGAGGGAAAGAGGGACGACGGCGGAAGGAATTGTCGTGATTTCGCACCGCGGGTGTCCGGTGATCGGACGGAATCCGCGCTGGGTCCGGCGGGGGAGTCCTGTTGGGTTCCGACTGGGCGCGGGCACGAGTCTTGATGAATCTCCACCGCGCATGCCTCCCTTTCTCGCCGCGTCCACGTTCACCTCGTCCACGGCCGCGCTGATTTTCGTCGTCACCTATTTCATCCTCGCCGTGGGGCGGATGCCCGGCCTGCGCATGGACCGAACCGGGGCGGCGCTGCTTGGCGCGGCGCTCATGGTGGCCGTGGGCGCGTTGCCGCTGGAGGATGCCTGGCGCGCGGTGGACTGGAACACGCTCGCGCTGCTGCTCGGCGTGATGATCGTGGCGGCGCACCTGCGGATGGCGGGAGCCTTCGACCGCGCCGCGGCGTGGGTCGGCGCGCGGGTGCGGCGGCCGCTGGCCCTGCTCGTCGTGGTCACACTGGCCGCGGGCGTGGGATCGGCCTTCCTCGTGAACGACACCGTGTGCCTCGTGCTCACGCCGCTCGTCCTCGGCCTCGCGCGGCGCCTCCGGCGCGACCCGGTGCCGTATCTGCTCGCGGTCGCCACGGCCTCGAACGTGGGCGGCGCGGCCACGATGACGGGCAACCCGCAAAACATGATCATCGGCGGCCTCGCGGGCGTTTCCTACGGCGCGTTCGCGGCGCGCCTGGCGCCCGTGGCGCTCGTCGGCCTGGTGGCCGTGGTCGCACTGATCGCGCTGCTGCACCGGCGGGAATTCTTCGGGAGCACCGTGGCCG
>CALMOL010000269.1:0-7391 GCA_937871685.1 uncultured Verrucomicrobiota bacterium | reverse complement strand
CCGTGGCCGCCGCGCCGGCCGCCGTGGCCGGGCGCTTCCATGGCGCCATCGCAGCCAAGGCGCTCACGGCTGGCGCGGGAATGGTGGCGGCGTTCTTCGCCGGCGCGCCGCCCGCGCTGGCGGCGGTCACGGCGGGGGCGCTCCTGCTGTGGACGCGCCGGGTGAAGCCCGAGAAGGTTTTCGCGTCGGTGGACTGGCCGCTGCTGCTGATGTTTGCCGGGCTCTTCGTGGTGGTGCGCGGCGCGGAAGACGCGCTGCTCACGCCCGGGGCCATGGCGGAGGTGGGGAAGCTGCGCCTCGACCACGTGCCGATGCTCTCCTTCGTTACCGCGGTGCTCTCGAATCTCGTCTCGAACGTGCCCGCGGTGCTCATGTTGAAGCCCTTCGTTTCCTCGCTGGCCGACCCGGCGCAAGCGTGGCTCACGGTGGCGATGTCCTCGACGCTCGCAGGGAATCTTACCGTGGTTGGTTCCGTGGCGAACCTCATCGTGGTGCAGGGCGCGCGCGCCGAGGGCGTGGAGATCAGCTTTTGGGATTATCTGCGCGCCGGCGCGCCGCTGACGATCCTTACTCTCCTCTTCGGGACGTGGTGGCTGGCGTAACCACCCGGTCGCCGCGCGCGATCCTATCGCCCCCTCCGGCCTTGCTCATGAAACCGTGGATCCTCTTCGCCGTCGTCTCGACGTTCTTTGCCGGCGCCACGTCGGTGCTCGCCAAGGCGGGGCTGCGCGGCATTTCCGGCGAGCTTGGCCTCGTGGTGCGCACGGCGTTCGTGCTCGTCCTCGTGATGGCGCTTGCCCTGCCGTCCGTGGCGCGGCAGGAATGGACCCTTCTAGATCGCCGCAACCTCGCGTGGCTGGCCGCCTCCGCCACCGCGACGGCGCTCTCGTGGCTGTTCTACTACAAAGCGCTGCGCGACGGCGAGGTGTCCACGATCGCGCTGATCGACAAGGGGAGCGTCATCGTCGCGCTCGTGCTCGCGTGGCTGGCGCTGGGCGAGCCGTTCACGATTCGCACGCTGGCGGGCGCCGCCCTGGTTCTGGCGGGGGTGCTGGTCATCGCGCGTGGATAGGTCCAGGGTGCGCCCCGATCATCCATGAACCGCGCCAAGCTCCTCCTCCGCGAGATCACCCCGCCGGCCATTCGCCGGCGCATCCTCCGCGCGGGCGAGTTCTTCGGCGCGGGGATGGAAACCGGCCAAGTGTTTCCCTCGGTGCTCGGCGGACTCCAAACGCTGCGCGGACTCGGCCTGCGGCCAAGCTCCTGCATCGACATCGGTGCCTACCACGGCGAGTGGGCGACCCTCTTCCGTGAAGTATTTTCCGAGGCGCGCGTGCTCATGGTCGAGGCCCAGGAGGCGCGCCGGCCTGCGCTGGAGAAGGTCATGGCGGCACACCGCGGGATGATCCGACTGGAAAACGCGCTGCTCGGAGCGGAGGACGGCCGTGAGGTTGTCTTCACTGAGATGGGCACCGGCTCGTCGGTGTTCGCCGAGGCCAGCCCCTACGAGCGGAATGCCGTGTCGAAAACCACCGTGCGCCTCGACACGCTGCTGGAGCGGCGCGGCGATCCTGCGCCGGACTTCCTCAAGCTCGACGTGCAAGGCTACGAGCTGGAAATCCTCCGCGGCGCGCCCAAGACCCTTGCTGGCGCGGAGGCGGTGCTCCTGGAGGCATCGCTGATGTCGGTGAACGCCGGCTGCCCGCTGATCGGGGAGGTGATGGCGTTCATGGGCACCGCCGGCTTCCGCCTGTTCGACTTCTGCTCGCAGCTTCGGCGCAAGGACGGCGTGCTATGGCAGACTGATCTCCTGTTTCTGCGCGCCGGCTCCGCCGTGCTCCCGAAGCCCGAGCTGACGCGCGAAAATTGGCTCTGACGCGCACAGCCCTCAGTTTGCCGGGCGCTCCACCTCGCCGCGCCTTTGCAGCCAACGGGCGACCAGCGCGCACAGCGCCGCCCACGCCAACCCTGCGGACCATCCGGCCAGCACATCGGTCGGGTAGTGCACGCCGAGGAAGACACGGCTCGCGCCGACCAAGCCGGTGAGCAGCACCGCCACGCCGAGGAAATACCAGCGCAGCGAGCGCTGGGCGGTCAGGCGCGCCAGCATCACGCCGAGCGTGAGGTAGGCCACGGCCGAGAGCATCGAGTGCCCGCTCGGGAAGCTCGCGCTCTCGAAGGTCGAGAGGTGGGGCACCACGGAAGGCCGCTCGCGGGCGTAGAGATGCTTGAACAGCGTCGAGAGCAGCAGTCCGCCGAGGAGCGACGTCGCCAGGAACATCGCCCCGTGTGGCTGGCGGCGCAGCAGCAGGAAGCCGATCACCGCGAGGCTCAGCAAGGAAAGCACGGACACCCCACCCAGCGCGGTGAGGTCGCGCGCCACCTCGCCCAGCCAGCGCGGCCCGATCGGCACGGCCGGGTCCTCCGCCCGGCGCAGCGCGCGAAGCAACCATTGGTCGAAGGCGTGCGTGTCGCCCTCGCGCACCTCGTCGGCGAGAGCAAGGAAGGCCCACGCGCCGAGGACGACCCCAAGCAACCCGGCGAGCACCGCCGTCTCGACCGCAACCCAAGGGCGGAGGCGGTCCCAGAGCGAGCGCAGCATGGACGAGGAAAAGGTTCGCGTGGTCCCGGTGGCAAGAAGTTGGCAACCGGCACCTCTTACCTTTCACCTTCCATTTCTCACGCCGAAATTCCCCCACGCGGGCGAGGGCTTCCGTCCAAAACCTCTGCGCCCCCTCGCGCCGCACCTGTTCGCGCGTTGTCCCCGTGGAATGCTCGCAGTGGCCGCAGAGCGCAGCCTGCACGCACCCGTCGCCGCGGCGGTGACAGCCAGAGCACCGCGTCGTGCTGGCGGCGCCTAGCGGGATATCGGGCAGCCGGCCCGACTTCACCGCCATCTCGTTTGGCCGCGCGCGGCAGAACGAACGCTTTTCGGACCAAGCAGGTCCGCCTATGCCGACACGCTCCCGGCGATGAGCCGGGGCGTGCGCGGCCTGCGCCTCAGGAGGCCTTCTTGCCGCCCATCTGCATGATTTCCTCTTTGGCCGTCTTGAGATGCAGCTTGATCACCGGCAGCGCGGTCATCGCCACGGTCTTCAGCGTCGCGTCCGCAGCCTGCGACTCCACTTTGTTCATGACCATCTGCAGCTTCTCATGGCCTTTCACGCCGGCCTCCGTGAGGTAAGTGCGATCCAGCTCGGCACCCGCGAGGCCGGAGAGCATCGCCACCATCTTTTGGGTCATGTCATCCGGCTCGGAAGGCAAGGTCACCTTCTTGGCCGCGGCGATCTCCTTGAGCTTGGCGCCCAGGTGCGTCTGCTCGTCCACTTCAGCTTTGGCGTAGGCGCGCACGTCGGCGTCGGCGGTCTTCTGCATAGCCACGCGGGAAACCTCCAGCTGCATCATGCCGCCCATGGCGACTTCCATCATGAGCGCTTGGTCGGCGGCGGAGAGGGCCGAGGAGGTGGGCTTGATGGCGTCCACCTTGTCGCCGGCGGCCTTGTTGGTTTTATCCCACTCGGCGGCGGTCATGTCGCCAATCTTGCCGTTGGCGGCTTGCGCGAGGCGGCCGACGAGGGTGGCGCCGGCCACGGTGAGGATACTGGAGCGGAGAAAGAAACGACGATTCATGTGTGGAGAGTCAGTGAGTTGATGAGTGCCGGAACGAAGTGCCCAGCTGCGAACGAAATCGCCGCCGACGAGGCCCGTGCGCGGACAGCGGGAAGCCGGCGGACCCTGAAACATCCATCGGGGAAATCCCGTCCGGGGACGCGAGGCAAATGCCCCGCCCGCGCGTTCCCCTTGTGCGCGTTGCCACGGGTTGGACCATGGTTGCCCGCGTGGTGGTGCGAGAAATGCACGCCCCTCCGCAGGCCGCGGCCGGCGGGCGCGGCCGGGCGAATGGAACAAGTCCGATTCGCCCGGGCGCCGACGGGGGCTCAGCCAAGCTTCTTGGAGTAGTGCTCGAGCATATCTGGGTCGAGCTGGTCGCCGGGGGCACCGAGATGCGGCTCTTCCTCGAGATCAGGCACCGCGAATCCGGGAGGCATTCCTTCCAGCACCGTCAGCTCCTCGCCGGTCTCGGGGTGCGGACCATTCCAGATCTCGCCGAAGCGAGTGTAGTCCGTCGGGCTGTGGCGGAAGAGCGTGAGATGCCGGCCCTGGTCCTCCAGCTTGCGCGCCTCGGGAAAGCGCTTGTTGGACATGTCCGGAATCGGCAGCAGCCGGCCCACGTCCGCGCCGGTGAGCTTCTCCAGCGCCTTGGCGTAGGCCACGATGTGCGTGCCGCCGCTCACGAGCAGGTAGCCGACGAGCGCACGCGCCGTGGGCGACTCCGCCATGTCGTAAACGCGCATCTTGTTGGCCCGCGCGCCGCACTCGAGGAAGAAGTTGTGGAGGAGGTCGGTCTTGAGCGAGCCGGTGCTGGTGACGTTCGCGCCGGTCCACGGGTTGCCCATTGAGTCGTAGGGGAGCGCCGCCTGCCCGGAGGCAAGGTAGTGGTAGGAGAAGCGGTTGTGCCGCGCCTCGGCGAGCGGAGCGGGGTCGTCGAGGTCCGGCGAGGAAGCGCTGGCCGGGACAGCCGCGGTCTTCTTGCCCTTTGCCTTGGCCGGCGACTTGCCGGCGGGGGCGGCGGCCTCGTTGCGGCTTACGCGCGGGCCGGTCGCGCCGGTGAGCAGAAGGTTGATCGCGTAGGCGACGGCTTCGATGTGGCCGTATTCCTCCGTCGCGATGGAGGCGATGAGGTCGTAGAACGGGCGCACCTTGGACCGGCCGCGCAGGTTGAAGGACTGGAACGTGTAGTTCATGAGCGTGGACATCTCCCCGTATTTTCCGCCCATCAGTTCCTGCACCGCGGCGGCAGCGTTGGCATCAGGGCTGGTGGGGATCGGGAGATCCACGACGATTTGGTCGAAGCGTTGTATCATAGCGCAAGGGTTCGGGGTCCCGGGGATGGCCGGCCGTGCGCGTGCCGGTGGCCGGTTGTGCGCTCCCAGGGTGGCGGCTGGGCCTTAGGCACAGGCGGGGGCCTCCACCTATGCGGCGGCCAACAGAAAAGCCGATCAGCCCCGTGCGTGCCGCCGATCCAGACGCCCTGCCCGAGCCACCAACTCTTTCCCGGCAGGCCACGATCATGAAACTTCTTTCTTCCCTCACTTCCGACTCCTTCGACCACTTCATCGACTTCGACGTGGTGGACCAAAACCGCGAGAGCGTCGGCACCGTCGATGCCCTTTGGGCCGATCACGTCACCGGCAAGCTCGACTTCCTCGGCGTGAAGACCGGCTGGATCTTCGGCTCCAACCACGTCGTGCCCGCCGAGCAGGCGCAAATCGACGAGGAGACGCGCACCATCCAGGTCCCCTACGCCGCCGAACTCATCAAGGACGCCCCCACCATCGGCGCCGACGAGGAGATCTCCGATGAGCAGGAGATCGAGATCTTGCGCTACTACGGCATCCGCCGCGGGACCGCGGCACCCGCCGCCCCCCAGGCCGCCGCCGGCGCCAAGACCGGCCTGAATGCGGCCATCGCCGCGACGAGCGCCCGCCTGGGCGGCGCGCCCGCGCCGACCGCTCCTCAGACCGCCCCGACGCCTTCCGTGGCCAGCACGGCCACGACCCGCGACGCGCGCGTCGGCGAGAACATCGAGGTGCCGCTCTCCGAGGAGCAGCTCAAGGTCGGCAAGCGCACGGTCGAGACCGGCTCGGTTCGCCTGCGCAAGATCATCCGCACCGAGCAGGTGCAGGTGCCCGTCGAGCTGCGCCGGGAGGACTTCGTCGTCGAGCGCATCGAGGCCAAGGACGTGAAGCCGGGCGACGCGAAGGCCTTCGACGAGAAGGCCATCGACATGACCCTGCACCGCGAGGAAGCCGTCGTCGGCAAGGAGACCGTCGTCACCGGGGCCGTGCGCGTGCGCAAGACCGAGGACGTGGAGACCAAGACCGTGAGCGACTCGGTGCGCAAGGAAGACGTCGAAGTGCTGCGCGACGGCAAAGCCGACGTGCGCCGCGACGACCAGGCCCGCCGCTGAACCCAAAACCCTCGACGGAAAGAAAATCCATATGGCTCCTATCGCCCAATATCCCTCTGATCCTGCCCTTCGCCGCGAGGTCGTGGCTCCCGCCGACCCCTCCGCCGGGGCTGCCCCCGTCGCCGCCGCGGCGCACGTGCGCATCTCGTGGGGCGCAATCCTCGCCGGCGTCGTCATGGCGCTGGTCTCTCAGCTCGCCTTCTCGCTGCTCGGCCTCGGCATCGGCGCCAGCGCCGCGAACCCCTACGCCGATAATCCCGTCGGCGGCCTCGGCACCGGCGCGGCCATCTGGACGCTCTTGAGCGTGCTGATTTCGTTGTTCACCGGCGGCTACGTCGCCGGCCGCCTCGCCGGAATGCCCCGCGCGCAGGACGCGATGCTGCATGGCCTCGTGACCTTCGGCCTCACCTCGCTGCTCGGCTTCTACCTGCTCACCAGCGGCATCGGCCGGGTGATCGGCGGGGCCGGCAGCCTCGTCTCCTCGGTGGTGTCCAGCGCCGGCCAAGCCGCCGCCGGTGCCGCTCCCGCCCTGGCCGACAAGGCCAAGGACGTGCTCCGCGACAACGGCTTCGACCTCACTGACGTGCAGGGACAAGTCGAGACGCTCCTGCGCCAGACCGGCAAGCCGGAACTCCAGCCCGACGCCCTCCAGAGCCGCGCCCAAGGCGCCGCGGACCAAGCCCAAGGCGCCGCCGCCAGCGCCGCGCAGAACCCCAACGCCGCCACCGCGGACATCAAGGGGATGCTCGGCCGCCTCTTCAACCAAAACAGCGACGTGGTGAACGCCGCCGACCGCGACGCGCTCGTCAACGTGATCTCGGCCCGCACCGGCAAGAGCCGCGCCGAGGCCGAGCAGATCGTCAACAACTACCAGCAAGCCTACGAGCAGGCCCGCGCCAAGGCGAAGCAACTCGCCGAGGACGCGAAGCAGAAGGCCCTCGCCGCCGCGGACGCCGCCCGCAAGGGCGCCGCCACCGGCGGGCTGGCCGCCTCGCTCGCTTTGCTGCTCGGCGCCATCGCCGCCGCCTTTGGCGGACGGGCCGCAACGCCGCATGACTTGGTTGCGACCGGCATCGCCCCCCGGGCCGCGCTGGCCCGCGCCTGATTTGGCCCGACCCTCCACTTCAACCCTCCAGTGCGGGGGCGGACGCGTCATCGTCCGCCCCCGTTTGCTTGGCTGCCCACCGCTCCGGCGCATCCGGCCCGCACCTGAACGCTGGCTCAAAAGCTAGCTCCACCCACGCGCGCTCCACGCGGGCGACGAAGCGACTTCACCGTGACGCCGACCGCGAGAAGTCTCGCTCCCCCGCCGGCCGCGGCCACCCATCCCCAACCCCACGATTCCATGAGCAAACTGAAC
>CALMOL010000268.1:3045-9244 GCA_937871685.1 uncultured Verrucomicrobiota bacterium | reverse complement strand
GATCCTGTTAATCCAGAAAATCCTGTAATCCTGTCTCCCTGCCCCGCATCACCAGGAGCATGGCCTGAAGTTCAGCCCGCATGATGAAAGCGGCATGATGAAATCCCACCGTCAGGAACTGTGGTTCGAGGTGCCCGCGCGATGCGGCCTGCTGAACATCACGCCGAAGGTCGCCGAGGCCGTGCGCGCGTCCGGCGTGCGCGAGGGTCTCTGCCTGGTAAACGCCATGCACATCACCGCCAGCGTCTTCATCAACGACGACGAGTCCGGCCTGCACCGCGACTTCGAGCGCTGGCTGGAAAAGCTCGCCCCCGAGAAGCCCCACTCCCAATACGATCACAACGGCTCCGAGGACAACGCCGACGCCCACCTCAAGCGCACCATCATGGGCCGCGAAGTGGTCGTCGCCATCACCGCCGGCCAGCTCGACCTCGGCCCCTGGGAGCAAATCTTCTACGGCGAGTTCGACGGTCTCCGCCGCAAGCGCGCCCTGATCAAGATCATTGGTGAATAAAGGGCGCGGCGGATCGCCGCCCGTCAGGGTCTTTCCCCGAGGATCAAGGCACAAAGCTCATCTGAGATCCAGAAGCCCGCCTTGTGCCGCAAATCGGCGACAACGCTGGCAGCATCTGGCAGGCGGCCTCGCTCGCGTGCATCCAGCAGCACGCCGATCAAACCCGTCACGCGCAGTCCAAGACGGATGGCAGCAGCGCGACCGAGGCGCTCGTCCACGAGCAGGAAGTCGGCCTTGGCCTCGCGCGCCAGGACGATCGCCTCCGCTTCCCCGGGACCGAGATTCTGCTGCAACAAGTGGACTAACCCGGCGTCCACGATGCTTCGCTTTTCAATCCAATCGGCGTTCTGCACCGCCTCCGCCCCGGCACGGTCTGCTCCGGATGCGACAACTTCCTGCCACACGGCGATTGGAAGAAGCAGTCTCCCGAATCGTTCGCGCAGAAGGTCGAGCCGCCCGACTCGCGCGAGCGCGATCAACGGAGACGAATCCGCCACGACGATCATGAAGTCGCCGGATCAGAAAGCGCGTCGCGGTCGGCCAACGCGTCGGCTACCGAGTAGTGGGGCGCTATTTGACGCGCTCCGAGATGTCGCTGGAATACCGCGACGCCAATGCCCGCAAGTTCGGCCGCCTTGCCCATCGAAAGGCGCTCGCGCGCGAAAAGCGCGACGGCCAATTCCAGCTTGGCCTCGGCCGCCGTCATGTGGGCTGCCTCCAAGGTATCGCCAGGAATCTCTAGGCTTAACATCGCGCTCACGGCTTAACCCTAAAGTGCTCGTGGCCGGCGGCAAGCACGCGCCTGTTGCGAGCTCGACGGCCTCCGCCGCAAGCGCGCCCTCATCAAAATCATCGGGGAGTAAGGGCCGCTCATGCTCGCAGCCCAAAACGGGCGCGATGGCGGCGCAGCATTTCGCCGGATGGTCGAAGTCGCGCCGATGGATCAAATTGTAAATGGCGTCCGGCAAACGAGTTGAGACGCTGTGACTCGGGACCGTGCTCCGTGAATGCCGTCGCGTTCACCACCACTCGAAGGTTATCGTCGACCGACCAGAGTCCGGCGTCGAACATCCAATGAGCATTCTTCGAAAGGGCCAATCCGTTCGTGGGATCATCGTTCTGCGTCGTTGCCCATTGTTCGATGTGGGCCGCATCCACAATCGTCGCGCCGGTGCCGGTAACGCACCGATAGCCGGTGAGCGCGCAGGTGTAGCGATATTCGGAGCAAACGCGCACGGCGAAACGCGCCGAGCGCCCTTTCCGCTTGGCAGCGTTCGCCGCTTCTTCCATCATGCGCTCGGAGGCGGAGAAAGTGCTGCCGCCTTGCAAACCAAGCGCCTCGAACAATGCGCTTCGCTCGGCGCCCTCGAAATACTTCACGATCAAAACCATTCGGGCCTTGGTGCGAAAACCGGCGTCGGTAATCAACTCAAAGAACTCCGGCGCGATTTCACACACCGCGCATGTCTCGGGCGAAACGGCCCGGCGCATCTCCGCGTCCAAAGGCTTCCAAAAGCCCTGATTGCTCAAATAGAAGAAGGGGTATCGGAGATCGAGGCGAGTCGGCCAGCGATCCGCAGCAAGGCTCCCGTAGCTCCTGAATCGCAATACGAGGCCGGGGCTGCGAGTGAAAACCGGCGATGGCAGTTCGCCGGACTCGGCTAGATCCAGCAGGCAAAGCAGCAAGAGAGGTTTGTGCGGCGCCTTGCCGCGGCATTCTCCCCGTCCGCTTGCGGGGTTGAGCCGAGTCAATTTTCCCAGCCAATGCGCCGCCTTATCGTCCGTCTCCGAACTTGGCGTTCGCGTGGCCATGGTCGCAAACTCAGTTCACCCGCCCCGCTGCCGCGCTTCCCAGACGGCTTCGAAGGAGATGCCTTCGGCGCGGTTCAGGGCGCGCATGCCGGCGGTGGCGATGCGGACCAGCAGGGCGAGGCGGTCGTGCTCGGCGCAGTCTTGGAGGACGGGGCGGAGCTTGAGCTCGAGCGCGTCGCCGTGGCGGACGAGGAGGCCCCAGCCGACGGGGACCTCGGGCGGCTCCAGCACGCCGGGCTCGGCCACCACGTAGAAGAGGCTCGCGGCGCGCCACGAGCGCAGGGTGTCGAACTTCACGTGGTCGAACAGGCGACGCTGCAGGCGCTCCATCTCGCCGAGGACCTTGCGCAGGTTCTCGTGCTGGAGGCCGGAGAAGTCATGCGTGTCGCACTCGGGGAAGAGGGTGTCGCCCTGCCGCAGCGAGGGGTAGTGGACGCGCAACGCCAGCTCCAGCGCGGTGCGGCGCACGTGGAGCTCGCGCAGTCGCACGCGCGTCTTCTCGACGGCGTGGGAATCCTTGAGGAAGTCGGAGCGCGACGCCTTGCACTCGAAGATCGCCGTGCGGCCGAGGCAGGGCCGGCGCATGAGGCGGTGCGTGGCGTTCTTGGGGTCGGGCTCGCGGCGCATCGCCGAGCCGGCGCGATAGGCGGCGAGGTCGGCGCGGAAGCGGGAGTTCGGCGGCGTGATCTCGTAGGCGCCAGCCGAGTAGCCTTCCTTCTGCGCCCAAAAGAGCGCGAGCGTCTTCAGGTGCCGGTGCGCGGGCGATTCGCCGCCGCGCTTGGGCTTGGGGGGATCTTCTGCCGCCGCTTCGGCGGGGGTTACCGGACGGCAGGCGCCGTAGGTCGGCAGGGCTTCGGCGACCCGGGGTGCGGCCTCTGCATCGGGCGCCCCATTCGTCCCATGGGACATATACGTTGTATAGGACTCATGGGGCGGCCCATCTGTCCCCTCGGGCAACGCCACCGGGGACGGCACCACCACGGGTGCGCCCTTGGGCGGCGCGACCGCAGCGCGCTTGCGGGCCGGGCGTTCGCGCGCGCTCACAGCATCGACGCCACCATCCCCATTTCCGAGGGCAGCTCCAGGCGCGTGTCCTTCACGAAATCCACCAGCAGCGCCTGCACCCACGGGCGCGACGACATCACGTCCTCGGCCACGAGGAACACCTTGCCGCCCTCTTTCTCCACGCGGTAGCGCAGGATGCGCACTTCCAGCGTGGTCCCCGTCTCGCCGGCCGGGCGCAGGATCATGCGCATGCGCCGTTGCTCGCGGTCCCACTGGAAGCGTTCCAACTCGCCGTAGCGCGAGAGATGGCTCTCGAACATCGATTTGGCGGCGGACTCAATGAAGGCGTCGAGCATGGGGGCGGAAAGTAGGAGAGCGGTTTCGCCTTGCCAAGCCGAAGCGCGGGAAAGACGCGCAGAAACGTGGGAAGTGACAGGTGAGAGGTGATAAGTGGGCAAGCCCGAGGGGAGCGGCCTAGTCGGCCGAAGGGCGCGTTGCCGGGGCGTTTTGCCCGGCTAGCGTTTCGCATGGCCACCATCCAAGTGAGCATTCAGGAGGCGCAGGGCGACCTCGCCGGCCTGATCGCGCGCGCCTTGTCCGGCGAGGAAATCGTCATCGCCGACGAAGCCCGCCCCCTCGTGCGCCTAGCGACGGTTGCGGCCGCCGCGGGATCCGTCGTGCCTGAAGCTCCGCGCCTTGCAGCCGACGGGAAGCCACTCCGAACCATTGGGTGGGCGCGAGGCCTGATCACCAACGTGACGGATGACTTCGACGCGCCGCTGGAGGACTTCGAGGAGTATATGTTCACCGATGCCGAACTCGCCGAACGTCGGGCAGCCAGGGCCGCCGGGAAGCCGATGCCTTTGGAATGAGACTGCTGCTTGACACCCACGTTCTCATCCGGCTGGCAACGGATCGGCGGGAGGTCATGCCTGATTCCGCTCTGCGCGCATACGAAGCGGCCGAGCAAGTAAACATCAGCGTAGTCAGCGAGTGGGAAATCGCGATCAAGCGCTCACTGGGCCGTCTGACATGGCATGCGGAATTTGTCGCGCGTTACGAGGCCGGGCTGCGGGAGAACCGCGTGCGCTGGTTGGATGTCACCCGTGCGCACTGCGAGCGTGTAGCCTCCTTGCCCCTGCACCATCGCGATCCTTTTGACCGGATGCTTGTCGCGCAGGCGCAGGTCGAGGGACTTTCGCTTCTTTCCGCCGACGGCCTCATTTCCGCTTACGACGTGGCAGTTGTCTGGTAGCACCGTTCATCTGAACAGCGGCGACCATGGGACAACGCCGTTACGTGGGGGAGACGCGGAGAAACGTGAGAAGTGAGAAGTGAGAGGTGAGAGGTGATAAGTGGGCAAGCCCGAGGCGCTCTTCCGCTCCCCCACTGCTCACCTTTCACTTCTCACTTTTGCCCCCAGTCACCCTGGCTGTCTCGCTTCGCTCGGCTCACGATTCATCTTCCCCATGACCCCCCGCGTCCGCTTCGCTCCCTCGCCCACCGGCTTCCTTCACGTCGGTGGCGCGCGCACCGCGCTTTTCAACTGGCTCTACGCCCGCCGCACCGGCGGCACCTTTGTGCTACGCATCGAGGATACGGACGCGGCCCGGAATACCGAGGAAGCCGTCCAGGTGATCTACGACGGCCTGCGCTGGCTGGGGATCGAGTGGGACGAGGGCCCGCTCGTCGGCGGCGATCGCGGCCCGTATTTCCAAAGCGAGCGCAATGCGATCTACGAGCGCTACTTCCAGCGCCTTCAGGACGGCGGCCATCTCTACACGGAGGAGAACGGCGCCACGCGCTTCCGCTCGCCGCGCGAGACCGTGGTCGTCGAGGACGCCGTGTGCGGCTCGGTTCCCTTCGACCTATCCGATCCCACCACGCATCCAGACATGACCATCCGCCGGCCGGACGGCTCGTGGATCTTCCACTTCGTGAACGTGGTGGACGACATCGAGATGGGCATCACCCACGTGATGCGCGGCGAGGACCACCTCTCCAACACGCCCAAGCACATGGAGCTTTACCGCGCGCTGGGCGCCACCCCACCCGTCTGGGCGCACATCCCGCTCATCCTGAAAAAGGACGGCAAGGGCAAGATGTCCAAGCGCGACGAGGGCTCCTCGGTCGCCTCTTACATCGCCGACGGCTACGCGCCCGAGGGCGTGCGCAACTTCCTCTGCCTCCTCGGCTGGTCGCCCAAGGACAACCGCGAGAAGATCCCCATCGAGGAAGTCATCCCCTTGTTCGACCTCGACAAGATCAACCGCCGCAACGCCGCCTTCGACCTGGAGAAATGCGCGTGGCTTTCCGGCGAGTGGTTTCGCGAAATGCCGCCGGAGCGCCACCGCGCGCTGGCGTGGGAGGCGCTGGTCCGCGCCGGCGTGGACCTCGCCCGGTTCCCGGCCGAATACGTCCAGCAGGCGCTCGACACCTGCCAGGGCAAGCTGCGCGTGCTGAAGGACCTGCCCGCCTACGCTGGCTTCTACTTCCGCGACGATTACCCCATCGACCCGGCCGCCGCCGGCAAGCACCTCACGTCCGAGACCAAGCCGCGTCTGGAAGCCGTCCGCACCGCCCTGGCCGGCTTGCCGGATTGGGACGTGACGAGCATCGAGACCGTCCTGAAGACGCTGGCCACCCAGTTCGGCGTGAAGCTCGGAGCCTTCCTTCAGCCCGTGCGCGTGATGCTGACCGGCTCCACCGCCGGCCCCAGCATGTATCACCTCGTCGAGATCCTCGGCCGGGAGAAGGTGTTGGAGCGGCTGGACCGGAGTTTCTGAGAGCGCAGGACCCGGTTGGTCCTCGGGAGGACCCGGTTGGTCCTCGGGAGGACCCGGTTGGTCCTCGGGAGGACCCGGTTGG
>CALMOL010000268.1:0-2945 GCA_937871685.1 uncultured Verrucomicrobiota bacterium | reverse complement strand
TCCTCGGGACCCTAGAATTCTGCGGGGGAGAAGTTCCTTTGCCCCAACCTGACTTTCAAGCCCCAAACGAGAGCTTCGTCTGCCGGGAGGGTGGTGCGGCTCAGCCCCGTGCCTCCCCGCTCGCTGGTGCGGGCGTCGCGGAGGCGAAGCCGCGCATGACCCAGGGGCGCGCCAGCCACAGGCCGATGGGCGAGAGCATCGCGATGCAGGCGTAGATCAACCAAAGGCGGCCGGTCTGGAGCTGCTCGGGCGGCACGCCATCCGCGCAGTATTTGGCCATGAGATAGCCGGAATACATGCCGGTGGTGCCCTTGGCGAGCAGCCACGGCACGTTCGCGAAGCCCATGTATTGCGCCACCCGGCCCGGAGGGGCCAGCTCGGACGCGTATTCGAGGAAGCGGGAACTCCACAGCGCTTCCCCGATCGAGAAGACGACAAGGTAGGTGATGAGCCGCGTGAGGTCCGGCCCGCCCGCGAGCAGGAAGGTCGGCACGGCGCTCACCAGCGAGCCGATGATCATCACCGTGTAAACGTTCATCCGCCGCGTGAATGCCGCGGCGAGCGGCACGCCGATGAAGATGATCGCGGGGTTGGTCCAGTTCACGAGCCATTCCATGCGGTCGGCCACGCCCTTGTCGTAGGCGCGCAGGATGTATTGCGGCATCGTGAGCCACTGGTGCGCGAAGAGCGTGCGCACCGGCAGCAGCATGAAGATGAAGAAGACGAAGCGCGAGTTGGAGAAAGGCCCCTCGGTAAAGTAGGAAGCGAGTCGCTGGAGCACCGTGCGGGGCCGGCCGTCGGCCGCCTTGGGCGCGATGTCTGGCCGCACCATCGAGGCGTCGTCGCGCCGGCGCGCGAACAGGAGATAGCCGACCAAGGCCAGCACGGTGATGCCCAGGCAAAGCCAGTTCACGGCCTGGATGCCGGTGCCGGAGAACGACGCGAACCAGCCGGCGATCGGATCTCCCCCGCCGCGGCCTTCCTTGAGGTCCTGCACGGCCGGCCGGATCCACGCGGAAAGCGTGCCGATGGCCACGATGCCCGCGTTCATGATCGCGTAGATCATCGCGTAGCCCATCTTGGCGGCGTCCGGATCAGTGAACTGCTTCACGCCCGAATAGCACACCGGCTGAAGCACGGCCTCGCCCAGGGAGATGACGAGCAGCGAGCAGATGACGAGCGTGGTGGCTACCCCGAAGCCGTGGCCCGGCGCGAGGCAGTAGGCGACGCGGCCGGCGATGGTCAGGCACAACGCGCCGATCACCGCGCGGCGCAGGCCGAAGCCCTCGGCGAGGCTCCCCGCGCCGAGCATGAAGAGCGTGGCCGACATCGTGAACAAGCTCACGCCCCAGCCCGCGTAGGTGTCGCCCCAGCCGACATCGGCCGAGAGGTATTCCGACATCAGCGTGATGTTTCCGAAGTAGGCCATCGAGTCCACGACGAAGGCCGCGATGAGCAGCCACGCCGCGCGCGGGATGCGGCGAGTTTCGGCGAAGGCCGCGGCGAGGTCGCGGAAGGGCGATTTCATGCGGCCCGAAGGATGCACGCGGCCGGCAGGGCCGCATGCCCGCATTCGAGCAGGACTCGGCCCTGCGACCGCGCTTTGCCGTTTCCACTCCGGGTGCGACAATGGAGGATGGCCGCCCCGTTCGTGCATGCCGTGATCAACATCCAGGACCCCGTCCGCAAGGTCGTCGGACGGCGGCGCGCGCCAAATCCACTGAGCCTGCAGGGACAAACCAAGGCGGACATGAGAGCCTGGAAGAAGGCGTTCCCGCTCCCATTCATCCCGCGCGGGGTGTATCGCTTCAAGACCCACGAGGAGGCAGATCAATGGCTGATGAATCAGATGGTCAGTTCAGCGGCGAAGGCGAAGGGCTGAGTTCGCGCCCGCCTGGTCTGGAGGACCTGGCAGACCTCTGTCGCGTCCTCAATGAACTCGGCGCGCGCTACGTCGTGATGGGAGGATTGGCCGTGCGCGCGGCTGGCTACGCGCGCATGACCCACGACATCGACTTGCTGATCGACGTTGATTTAGAAAACGAAAGCCGCGTCTATCGCGCTCTCGAAACCCTGCCCGACAAGGCAGTGCTGGAACTCAAGCCGGGCGAAGTCGAGCAATACGGCGTGGTCCGGGTGAACGACGAGATCACCGTGGACCTGATGGCGGCAGCCGTCGGCATCGGATACGAAGAGGCAGCGAAGGAAATTGTGGTGCGCGAAGTCGGGGGCGTGCCCATTCCCTTCGCCTCGGCGCGTCTCCTCTGGCGCACGAAGAAGCCGCTCCGGCGCGACAAGGATATGGGCGACCTCGCATTCCTGCGGGAATACTTCGCGAAGATGGGCGAGACGCCGCCGGAATGCTGAGCGGCTCCCGCTCCTCGGAAGGTGGATGGCGCGCTCCGCCGCGCCATTGGTGGAAAAAGGGTCGCCTGTCTTTTCGTCGTCGGCCCGGCAGTCGGGAGGCTAGGATGCCCTTGGGCCACCCATGGCGCGGCGGAGCGCGCCCTCCACCTTTTCCCACCGTCAGATCGCCTTCCCCTTCCGCCCGTGCTCCAGGTAGCGGCGATGGGCCGCCGGCTGGGCCTGCCAGTGGTCGCACAGGCGCTTGAGGGCGGCGAGCGTGGCGGGCTTGAGGTGGTGCTCCACCTCTTCCACCTCGGCCTCGGCCACGCGCGCGTCCAAGCCCAGGAGGCGGAAGAACTCGGCCAGGACGCGGTGGCGCTCGGTCACCGCGCGGGCCACGGCGCGGCCTTCCTCGGTGAGCGTGAAGCCGCGGTAGCGCTCGTAGTTCACCAGGCCGCGCCCGGCCAGGCGCTGGATCATGTTCGTCACGCTGGCGCGCGCCACGCCCAGGCGCTCGGCCAGGTCGCTCACCCGCGCGAAGCCCTTCTCGTCCATCAGCTCCTGGATCCGCTCCAGGTGGTCCTCGCTCGACTCCGAGG
>CALMOL010000267.1 GCA_937871685.1 uncultured Verrucomicrobiota bacterium | reverse complement strand
GGGGGCCCCCACCGCGTGTTCCCCCCCCCCCCGTGGGGGGGGGGCCCCCCGGTGGCGGGGGTTGCGGGGGGCTGCCGCCACCGGCTAATGTCCGCTGCCCCTCCGGGGTGGGCCGAATCGGATCCGAAAAGACGTGTGCAACCTCAAGGGATGAACCCCCCGGCTACCGGCAGGCGTCGCTCCGCGACACACCGAGATCCTTTTCCGCACACCCTCAGGCATGCGGCCGCAGGCTTGCCGCACGAGCGCGGATCGTGGCATGCCGGATGCCAGGACGAGGGCTGAGCCGGATTGCCTTCCCCAAGTCGAAGTTCACGCTGGCTCGTGCCTCACAGCGCTTTTTCCTCGGCCATTTCTGCTCGCCGCGTCAGGCCCGACGGCCGGCGGCTTGGTGAGATACCGGGCGAAGCGAAGCCCGGCCTGGATTTGGCCGCTGCCCCCAGCGCGTCGCTGGAGGAAGCCTGCTCTGAGGGTCGGCATGACCCGACGCCGGGATTCGCCCGCCGGCTGGAAAGCATCCAATACATCGAGCAGTGCCTCGACCTGGGCTTGATCTCGGAGGCATGGCAGGCGCTGGAAGCCGCGGCAAGGACCGACTGGCAAGACCCCAGTCTTCTGGCAGTGCGCGCCCGCGTGTATCAGGCGGCAGGGATGCCCGAGGCCGCGGCCGCGGTGATCAGGGGTCTGGGGCGTCTGCTGAACGAATGACTTCGGCTCCGCCGTCGGAAAGGCTCTGCTCCGGGCGGCGGTAGTCGTCCAGCTTGGGCGTCAGGCCGCGGCGCGCCGTCGGCCAGTGGAACCACGCGCGAAACGTGCGCTCACCTTCCAGGACAGCGCCCACGTAGCCCTCCCGCACTGCCTCGCCGGCGTTCTTGAGCCCGAAGGCATGGGCTGTGAACTCCGCGACCACCGCCAGGCCGAGGCCTGAGCCGGTGGTGGAAACGCGCGGTGCGAAGATCGGGTCAAGCCGCCGCGCGGATGACGAGAGCGAAGGCAAAAGCGATGCGTTGCCTGTCCCCGCGTGCTCTGCCACAAGCTCGCGCAGCGTCTGCGCCTGGCTGGCTGTGACCGCGTTGGAGAGCACGAAGCGCAGGCATTCGCCCGGCGAGTCAGGGATCTCAAAGATGACCATCTCCATGTCACCGTCCGCGGCATGCCGGCGCGCGTTGTTGGCCAAGTTGTAGAAGATCCGGTCCACCGCCGCCGATTCCAGGCAGCATTCCGTGATGGGCCCCTCGTAGAGGCAGTCCATCTGCATTCTCACGACTTGCGGCGCCGCGGACGGACCGACCACCGCGTCGTGCCACTTGCCGATGAGCAGCGAGGCCGCGTGGCTTTTGGGGGTGCGGTCTTTCTCGCGCTGCGCGTCGTCCAGGCCAACGAGGGCGTTGCGCATGATCTTCAGATGGTCGCGCGTCAGGCAGAAGAGCATGTTCAGCTTTTCGCTCAGCGTCCCGGGCCACGAGTCGAGCATCTCCAGGCGGCCTACAAGCGCCCCCATGGCGCCGCCGCGCACGTCGTGGATCGTCCGCATTATTTCGTCGGTCATCGCGCCTGCCCGCCGGGTCGCCTCGCCCATCTCGTGCATGCGCCGGACCAGCGCGTCCACGTAGCCCCACTCGATCCACCGCCGCACTTCCAGCCGCTTGCGGGCGTCGTCAGTGTCCTTTGCGACGAGGACGCGCAGGATCTCGCCCAGCTGGGTGTAAGTCTGCCGCATGCCTTCCTGGTCCACGGGCGCCAGGGCATCCAACCGGGCGAACTGGCTGTCGCCGAGGCAACGCATGGCGCGTCGGTTCGGCAGGCGCAGCGGGGCCAGCGCAAGCAGCTCCCTGGGCATGGGAGCGAAAGCGCGGGACGGATCAGACGGGGAAGGGCGCGGGCGCAGGGAGGACATCGGAAGCAGCGACCAGGGGAGGCAATGACGTAGAGACGCCCGAAGGCAACTTGATCCCAACGCCAAGGAAACCAGGGAAGGGCCTGAGAACAGGATCGGGAAAAGCGCCTCCCCCCCGTCAGGGGTGAAGGCGGCCCAGCGCGCCCGCGGCCTCGCCGCCACGGGCTCCGTCGAAGAGGCCCAGTCCGCCATCCGTATACCCGACGGCAATAATGTGCACAGAGACATGTCGCCGGCGGCGAGCCTGGCCCGGCGGGTGGGGCAGGCGCACCGCAACCCTCAAGTCCTCGCGTGCCGAAGCTCCGCGAGGCTCTGGCGCGGGCCGGAAAACTGGCGCTCGGAACTCCTCCGCTCCGTGACCCGCCCTCGCCAAGTCAGCAAGGGTGCGAATCAGGGCCGACCCCTACAAGGCGAGGCTTGAAAAGAGCGCTGGCCGCGCGCCTCGTGCACGCCGATGCACACCATTGAGCCACGCCGGCCCGAGCTTGCGTCCTTCGGACCGCCAGGGGCCGCCGACATTCTAGAGAGCATCACGGACGGCTTCTATGCCCTGGACGCAGATTGGCGTTTCACCTACTTCAACGAGGCGGCCAAGCAGCAGCTCGCCCCCTATGTCGGGGACGTCAATGCCCTCCTTGGAAAGAGC
>CALMOL010000266.1 GCA_937871685.1 uncultured Verrucomicrobiota bacterium | reverse complement strand
CGCCAGAAACCCAGCCGGCAGGACGCCGGCGCTCCCAGTGACCGAGCCGCCGACCGGCCGGCGCCGCTCCAGGTCTTTGAAAACCGCTGTAGCGGCCACATCTTGTCCCCCCGCATCTTGGATGCCTCGGTGTTTCCTGCCATCCTCCATTCTCCATCCTCTCGGTCCCGCTCGGCCTCGGGCACGCTCGTGATCCGCGGCGGGGCGGTGGGCGATTTCGTCGTGACCCTGCCGTTGCTTGCGGCGCTGCGAACGCGCTTTCCAGGGGAGCGGCTCTCGGTTCTGGCGCAGCCAAGCGTTGCCCCGCTGGCCCTCGCATCCGGTCTGGCGGATGAGGTGCGCTCGCTGGAGTCAGCCGGGCTGGCGAGATTCTTTGCGCCGGGGACCGCGGCACTGCCGAAGGGGTGGACGGAATGGTTTGAGGGGTTCGCGCGGATCATCTCGTTCCTGCACGATCCTGACGCCACCTTCGCTGCTAACCTTGCGTGCGCTGGCGTGCGGACATTCATCGCCGGCCCGTCACGCCCGCAACTTGGCGGCGGCCGCGCGGCATCGCAATTAGCTGCGCCCGCGATCGCCTCGCTAGGATTGCCACTGCTGCGGCCCGAAGCATTTCACCTTGGCATGAGCGCAATCCTGCTCGCAAAAGCAAAAGCTTGGCTCGGAGCACCCCCCTTGCTCGCGTTGCATCCAGGCAGTGGATCTCCTCGGAAGAATTGGCGCGTAATGCGATGGATTGAGCTCTGCCAAGCGGTGCTTGCCGCGCGACCGGGCCAGATCCTCGTGCTCGGCGGCGAGGCCGACGCTATTCCAATGGCCGTTCTGCGCGAGGCTTTGCCACCGGCGCGCGCGCTCTTCGTCGAAAATGCATCACTGCCGCGCGTGGCATCCTTGCTGGCAGCGTCGCCTCTCTTTCTTGGACACGACAGCGGTCTTGGCCATCTCGCCGCCGCTGTCGGCGCAAAGTGCCTGCTCCTCTTCGGCGGCGCGAGCGATCCTGCGGTTTGGGCGCCACCACAGCCGGGCGTGCGCGTCCTTCAAGCGCCGGACGGCGACCTCGCACGATTGGAAGTCGCCACCGTCCAGGCGGCCATTCCCTGGTAGCGCCAGGCTACTTGTATTCGTCGTTATATCGCCGGCCGGCGCGCAGGCGGCACAGCGTCTCGGCGAGGCGGCGCGCGCGTGTCTCGGGACGCTTGGCCTCGCCGATCCACTCGGAATACTCGTTGCGCGCCGAGGGCGGCAGGCTGGCAAAGAACTCGCCCGCGCGCGGATCGCGCTCCAGCGCCACGGACAACTCGGCGGGCACGGGCACCTTCCGCGCGGGACCACGTGGACGCGCCGGCGGCGGCGTGGCGTCGAGCGCCACAGCGGCTCGCACGCAGGCGCGCACCTCGTTCTCGGGGATATCCTCCAAGCGCGAGAACTTTCCCGGGTTCAGCACGCGGTCGAATCCCTTTAATTCTCGCTCGCGCCAGAAGCCCAGCCCGACCCAACGCTGGAAGGCGACGAGCCCGCAAACGATGTTCCGTCCCACGAAGGCCAGCCGGTTCCACTTCCGCTCCTCGCGCAGTTCCGGGGCAGCCTCGCGCACGAGGGCGTGGAGGCGTTCTGCCACCGGACGAAGCTCCGGCGAGGCGCTGGCGACCAAGTCCTTGTGCAGCGGGGAAGACTTGGGAACGCGGGGCATGGACGGGAAGAGCGGCGAGGCGCTCAGCCTAGGCGGATTCGCGACTGCGCGGCAAGTCTGCACCGCGCTTGCCCCAGGCGCGGTGCCCGCCCAGCTTGGCCCATGTCCTCCCCCGCCATTCTCGTCACCGGTGCCAACCGTGGCATCGGCCTCGAAGTCGCCCGCCAGCTTGCGGCGCGCGGCGCCGTGGTCTGGACGGCTGCGCGCGACCAAGCCCGCGCCGAGGCGGCCGCGCGCGAGGCTGGCGGCGATGCCCGCCCGCTCGTGCTGGACGTGAGCAACCGCGCGAGCGTGGAAGCCGCCGCCCGGCAGGTCAGTGCGCTCGACGTGCTCGTGAACAACGCCGCCGTCTTGCTCGACGCCGACGAGCCGGTGCTCGACCTCGACGAGGAACTCTTTCGCCAGACGTTCGAGACCAACGTGCTCGGCCCGCTGCGCGTCGCGCAGGCCTTCGCGCCCCTGCTCGGGAAATCGCGCGCCGCGCGCATCGTCAACGTTTCCTCCGGTGGCGGCCAGCTCGGCGACCCCTCTGCCTGGGCGCCTGCCTACTGCATCTCCAAGACCGCCCTCAACGGCGTGACCGTGCAGCTCGCCCAAGCCATGCCGCGCGCGGCCGTGAACGCCGTGTGCCCCGGCTGGGTGCGCACCGACATGGGTGGCGCCGGCGCGACGCGCTCCGTGGCCGAGGGCGCCGACTCCATCGTGTGGCTGGCCCTGGATGCGCCGCAGAATCTGACCGGGAAGTTCCTGCGCGACCGCAAGCCGATCCCGTGGTGAGGGGAGCCGAAAGGCCGAGAGGATGGAAGATGAAGGATGGCAGAGCGCGCCAGGGCGGCCCGAAGCGGAAGGGGGATGCGTGGTCTTCAAGACGCATGGTCACCAACCGGCAAACAACTCGCCGACACCCTGCCATCCTCCATCTTCTATCCTCTCGGCTTTTTCTCTCTCCTCCCGCCGCGGGACTCACGGAGGAAGGAGGCGATCCGCCGGGGGGCTGGCCGCCGACCCGCGGGTTTTCGCCTCCCCCTCCGTGAGTGCCGCGGCGGGGAACAGGAACCTCACGCCGTGCCCGGCGAGGGCGGCGCGGCGGCTTCCAGGCCGTCGAGCAGTTCGAGCCGGCCAAGGCGGAAAGTGCGCGTGGCCCCGCGCTCGTGGCAGTAGGCGCTGACGTAAAGCGGCCCGCCCTCCTCCAGGCGAAACACGAGGCCCGGTGAGATTCGGCGCGTTTCCCCCGGCGTGGTGCCACCCCAGTAGCGCACCAGCATGCCGCGCCCCCGCTCCAGCGAGGTCAGAATCGCATCCGCGGTCGCGTCGCCTGCGGCGCGCCATTCGGGCAAGCGAGGCTTGGCCAGCCACGCGGCGAGAGCCGCCTCGCGGTCCGCGTCGGCCACCGCGCCCGCCGCGGTAGGGATCGGCGCGGTGGGAGCACCCTCGCGTAGTGCTACCCAGGCCGCCGCCCCCATGCCGAGCGTCGAGAAACCGAAGCCAAAGAGCGCGCCGAGCAGCGTGCGCCGCGTGCAGGGAACGGAGCCGGCGGCAAGCTCTCCCGCGGCGGGCGCAGGTGCAGGACGCAGGCGGTGGAGCGAGGAATCCGAGCGGTGGGGAGTGGACATAGGAGGGAAATGCGGCGAGAACGTCCGGTGCGGGAAACACTGGCAAACAGTTTTCCACGCGCCAAGCATTTTTTTCGACTCCTTCCAAAAAAACGATGGGAAACCAGACCAACGCCGAGAACTGGGCCGCGCAGGAACGCCTGCGCTTCATCGAGCGCGCCGCCTGGTGGCGCGGCTTCGTGCGCCGCCAAGACCTCGCCTCCGCCTTCGGCCTCTCGCAGGCGCAGGCGTCCTCCGACCTCCAGAAATACCAGGAGCTCAACCCCGGCGCGCTCCTCTACAATCTCCGCCTCAAGCGCTACGAGGGCGCGCCGGCCATGGTCACGCGCCTTCACGCGCCGGACTTTTCCGAGGCCATCGCGCTCTTCCTGCCGGGCGGGGGCGCCGTGCCCGCGGCGCCGCGGCCCACGCTGCGCCGCGCGGACGAGGCCACGATTGCCGCCAATGGCGACGCGCGCGTGGACATGGTGGTGCTCCCGCCGCGCGAGGGCGAGCCGGAGGCGCTGCGGCGCGTCTTCCAGGCGGTGCTGAACAACCGGCGGCTGCGGGTGCGCTATGCCTCGCTGAGCGGTCGCGGCGCCTCGTGGCGTTGGATCGCGCCGCACGCCTTCGGACATGACGGCTACCGCTGGCACGCGCGCGTCTGGGCCATCGAGGACCGCGGCCACCGCGACTACGTGCTGAGCCGCATCGCCGAGGCCGAGTGGCCGGTCGAGCTGGAGGAACAACTCCCGCCCGACGAGGAGTGGGAGTCGTGGGAAACACTCCGCGTGCAGCCCAACCGCGAGCTTCGCCCCGAGCAGCGCGAGGCCATCGCTCGTGACTACGGGATGCGCCGTGGCGTGCTGACCCTGCGGGTGCGCCGCGCGATGCGCGAATATCTCCTCGCCCACCTGCGCATTCCGCCGACGGACGGCCGCACCGAACTGCCCGCGCACCTCGAGCGAGCGGAATAGCGGGAAGAGCGGAAGCCTGCCCCCGTCTCCTTGACGGAGCGGCCCGCCCTATACGCGCGGCGGCCAGCAACCCGCCGTCCGGCGCACGACAGTTGCCGGCGGGAGAGGGAGCAGGCTTCCGCCCTCCGGGCCCCGGAACGCCGTTCCGCCGGGAAGCGGGGGGTTCTTGTCTTGTCCGGCTAAACGAGCGGCTGGCAGTGTCGCCGGGGCGGAGGGAGAAACGCGCCGAGCTTTCCACGCCATGGATTAAGCCAACATGAAGACGGGGGAAGAAACTCGCGCGCGCGAAAAATCTTTCCCTCGGCCGCTGGCGGGGAATCTCCGCCTCCTTAATCGTGCCTTAATCCACCTGCGGCACCGTCCCCGTCTCCCATGCGAATCCTGGTTGTCGAAGACGAGCCGCGCCTGCTGCGCAACCTTGGCCGCGCCCTGCGCGAGGAAGGCTACGCCGTGGACAGCGCCGACAACGGCCCCGACGGCCTCGCCAAGGCGCTTGACGTCGCCTACGACGCCGTGGTGCTCGACGTGATGCTGCCCGGCATGGACGGCTGGCACGTCCTGCGCCGGCTGCGCGAGAAGCGCGGCACCGCCGTGCTCATGCTCACCGCGCGCGACGCCGTGGACGACCGCGTGCGCGGCTTGGACGCGGGCGCGGACGATCACCTCGGCAAACCTTTCGAGCTGCCCGAGTTGCTCGCCCGCTTGCGCGCCCTCGTGCGCCGCGCGCACGGCCGGGCCACGAGCGAGATCGCGCTGGGTGACATCGTGCTCGACCGCCGCGCGCGGCGCGTCTTGCAGGCGGGCCAGCCGGTGGCGCTAACCGCGCGGGAGTTCGCCATTCTCGAATACCTCGCGCTGCATCGCGGCGAGGTGGTCACGCGCACGGAACTCTATGAGCACCTCTTCGACGAGAGCGAGAACACGCTCTCGAACCTGCTCGACGTCCACGTCTTCGCCCTGCGCCGCAAGCTCGGCGCCGACCTGATCACCACGCGGCGCGGGCAGGGCTACTGCATCGAGGCGGCCGCGTCGGCGGCGGAGGCGAGCCCGGTCGGATGAAGTTCCCGCGCTCCATCCGCTGGCGTTTCCTGGCGTGGCTATCCTTCCTGCTGGTCATCGTGCTTTTGGGCTTCGGGGTCACGGCGTGGGAATTCTTCCGCGAAAGCCAGGCCGCGCGTCCCGACCCGGAGATGGAGAAGCGCGTGCGAATGCTCGCCGCGGCCGTGGAGCGCGGTCGGCCGGGAATCCAAAGCGCGGAGCGCCGCGGCGGCCCGCCGTTTCCGCCAGGAGAGGGCGGGCCTCGACCGGGCGGGCGTCCCGAGGCCGGTCCGATGG
>CALMOL010000265.1 GCA_937871685.1 uncultured Verrucomicrobiota bacterium | reverse complement strand
CCCCATGGCTAGTCCACCTCCCGTGTGCATCGCCTTCCAGACCAACTGCGTGGACAAGGTAAACTCCACCCGGCTTTCCGTTGGCACTGCGCCCACCGCCGTGAGCTACACCTGGGCCGTGGACGCCGCGAGCGTCGGCCTCGTCACCATCATTGACGACGGCCCCAGCACACCCGCCGCCGAGGCCATCAACTTCCAGACCGCCGGCCGCAACTACACTTTTATTGTCACCGCAACCGACGCGCTTGGCGACACCGTGACCAGTTCTGTGACCGTGCTCACCAACGTGCCACCCACCATCTCCTCGCTGGCCTTGAACAACCCGGCCACCGCCACGCCAACCTTCGCGGGCGCCCCCGGGCCGAGCACCTTCAACATCATTCGCTCCACCGACGCCGGCGGCATCACCGCCGTCGCCCAAACGAACGGCTGCGCCGGCGGCCCGCTCATGTATATGTTCAACGGCGCCACCTTCGCCAGCGACGACCCGACGAGCCCCCAGCGCGTAATCCCGGCCAATCTTGGGCCCAGTTCCTTTGTCGTGACGCTGCGCGTGACGGATGTCTTCGGCGATTGCTCCGCCGTCGCGACCCTGCCAATCATCAAGAACGGGCGGCCCGTGGTATCCTTGCCCCGCAAGGTCGGCCCCTCCTACAACTCCTTGCGCGACGGCACGCCGCTCGACGGGATCAGCGCGGACTTCCCTAATCCCATCAAGAGCACGGATCGCAACGCAACCCTTGGCGTCGCCGGCGCGGACGATGACCTCATCTACCCGCTCGCCTACACGTGGACCAAAGATTCCGCCGGCGGCGTCGGAACCTCCTTCAGCGCCGAGACCTTCACTGGCAGCGGCACCATCTATGGCCAGCGCAAGTCCGAGCAGATCAACGCCAGCGGCTTCCCCGGCGACGGCGTGAACTACCGCATGCGCGTCGTGGCCACCGACGGCGTGGAAACCTCCGATCCGGTGTTCGTGACGATCCACTCGAACCGCCTACCTACCAAGCAGGAGTTGACGGTGATGAAGATCGTTTTCCGGGCATCTAACAACGTGCCCTCTGAGTTGACCCCCGTGACCCTGGCCGTGCAGGACACGGCGGCCCAGGGCTTCGTGGGAGGTCCGCAGCGCCTGCGCGTCGTGCCTGACTTCGCTTTCACGAAGCCCCCGTTGGATCCGGATGATACCCGCAACGCAAACGGCATGCCGAGCTTCCCGCAACTCTCGGACCCGAACTTCAAAACGCCGCGCCTGTTCGAAAACAACCAGGGTGAGACTGCCACGTTCTCCCCGCAGGTCCGCTACGACAAGTCCGGCACCTACCGGAAGATCTATGTCGTGGACGATGCCCTGGAAGCGGTCAGAATTCTACCTGATCGAGATGATGTTCCGGTCACCGTGGACGTGCCGCCCAAGGTCACCGGCACCGGCGGCACCCTCGCGCTCATTGTTGGCGAGCCCGGTTTCTACAGCAGCGATCCTAAGGATGAGGACTTCTTCCTCGGTCCCTTCAATTACACTTGGGCCAAGCTGAATGGCCCAGGCAATGTGGCCTTTTCTCCCGACGCAGGCAGTTTTGCCCCAGGTGGCCAAACCTTGACGACCACCGCCACGTTCAGTGCGGCAGGCGAATACACGATCAAGTTTAACGCCAACGACGGGCAGTTCTTCGCCGATGAGCCGAAGCTCAACCTCCCTGCGTTGAACCCATTGGTATTCCCGCGTGAGACAACTCCGCTCAACACCAACGTCATGTCTGATATTCGCAAGGTGCGCGCTTACAAGACGCCCGTGAACCCCGGCTCGCTTATACCGGCCACCTCAACGTTCCGTCTGCCCCTCCTCAATCTTTCCACCCGCGTGCGCGTGGGCACCGGCGAGCAGCGCGCCATCGCCGGCTTCGTGGTTTCGCCCGGCGAGGCCGACTCACAGTTGCCCATCTCCCAGCGCCGCCGCTCGCGCTTCGTGGTCCGCGTGCTCGGCCCGAGCCTCATCGGCCAGAACGGTCTCACCGCCACCGACGTGCTGCTGGATCCCAAGCTGACCATCCAGTTCGCCGGCGCCAACCCATTTCCGCCCATTGTAAACGATGACTTCCGCGTGAACAACCCCACGCTGACCGTCCTGGCCACCCAGACCACCTATGCGCCGCCCAACGAGAAGGAGGCGGCCTACGTGCTGGAGTTCACCCACGACGGGCAGAACAACTCCGCGTTCACCGTGATCGTCGAGGGTGCCACCGGCGGCGAGGGCATCGCGCTCGTCGAGGTCTATGACGTCACCTCCACTCTGCTGCCGGCGGAGATCCGGAGTTCCGCGCGCCTCATCAATGTATCCACCCGCGGCTTTGTCGGCCGCAGCCCCGCCGCCAACGACCAGATGATCGTCGGCTTCGTGCTCGGTGGTGGTTCCGCGAGCGACCAGACCCTTGTCGTGCGCACCCTCGGACCCTCAATCGCCCGCGCCTTCGGTCCCACGGTTCCGGTCATCGCCGACCCCGATTTCCGCCTTGTGTCCGGCGGTGTCGACGTGGCGCGCAACTCGTCCTGGCTGATCCGCGATCCTGCTAGCACCGGCGTGGAATTGGCCGCGGGCAGCGGGCGCTTCGAGGGCGTGCGCTTCAACGTCATCCAGAACACTGCGCTGCAATTTCATCGGCGCACGGCTGCCAACCAAGCAGCTGGAAACCAAGCGGCTGCCAGCCGCCTGCTCTCGCCTGATCCGGCCGACGGCTTGCCCACCGAGGTCAACGACCGCGAAGCCATGAGCGCCGTTCGCCTCGCGCCCGGCGGCTACACCGTGATCGCTGGCGGGGTTTCCACCGGCACCGCCACTGACAACGTCACCGGCATTGGACTGGTCGAGGTTTACGC
>CALMOL010000264.1 GCA_937871685.1 uncultured Verrucomicrobiota bacterium | reverse complement strand
CACCTGGAACGGCGCGCACGGAAACCCGTGGTCGCGCAGCCAGCACTTTTCCCGTTCACGGTGCTGCGAGACGTGGAGCACGCTCCAGTGCGGCCGCACCGGCGCGTGTTTTTCCACGGCTTGCAGCGCCGCCGCCGGGATGTTCTCGAACTCCAGCGTGGCCACGTCCACCGAGCGCCCAAACTCCTTCAGCGCCGCGTGGTCCGTGAACTCCGCGCGCCACACCTTCTCGCACACCGGCGCGGCCGGCGCGCGCGGGTCGGGGTCGAAGAGATGCACCCGGTAGCCCAGCGGCCGAGCCGCCAGCGCCGTCATGCGCGCGAGCTGCCCGCCGCCGAGCAGACCGAGGGTGGAGCCGGGGGGGATGAAGGAAGACGGAGGCAAGGCCGAGAGGATGGAGGATGTCAGGGAGCCGGTGATCGGTGCCATCACGTTCAACCAAGCCCACGCTAGCATCAGCCGGTTTCTGCCATCCTCCCTCCTCTCGGCCCTTCTCAGCGAAATTACGCTCCCGCCCCTTGCGCGCGCCCGCGGCGCTCATAAGGATGATCCATCCCCCTTTCGTCCACCCCCGCCCTCTCCCGCCATGCCTGTCACCGCCAAAGGTCTCGAAGGAATCGTCGCCAACTCCACCCGCCTTTCTGATGTGCGCGGCGATGTCGGCCAGCTCATCTATGCTGGCTATGACATTAATGAGCTTGCCGGCAAGGTGAGCTTCTGCGAGGTCATCTACCTTCTCTACAACGGCCGCTTGCCTACCCTGCGCGAGCTTGGCCAGTTCGAGGGCAAGCTGCGCCACCTGCGCGAACTGCCGAAGGGGGTGGTCGATTTCCTACAGGCTGCGCCCAAGGACGCCGTGCCGATGGATGTCATCCGCACCGCGGTCTCGATGCTCGGCCTCTACGACAAAGGCACGCCCGACGAGTCCGGCCTCGACAAGAACCAGATCATGCGCCGCTGCCTGGACGTCACGGCCAAGATCGGCGTGATCGCCGCATACTACCACCGCGCGCGCAAGGGCAAGTCGCTGCCGCCGGTGCGCTCCGACCTCACGGAGGCCGAGCATTTCCTCTACCTGCTCAACGGCGAGGTGCCCGCCAAGGAGGCCGCCGCCACGCTCGACATGGCCTTTGTTCTCCACGCCGACCACGGCATGAATGCCTCCACGTTCTCCGCGCGCGTGACCATCGCCACGCTCACCGACGTTTACTCGGCCGTCACCGCCGCCATCGCCACGCTCAAGGGCCCGCTCCATGGCGGCGCCAACGAGGGCGTGATCGCCATGCTCAAGGAGATCGGCTCCGAGGACAACGTAATCCCGTGGCTCGAGGACCAGCTCGGCAAAAAGAAGAAGATCATGGGCATGGGTCACCGAGTTTACAAGGTGCTCGACCCCCGCGCTCCCCTCCTGCGCGACGTGGCCCAGAAGATGACCGAACAGCTCGGCGAGGCCAAGTGGCTGCGCATGAGCGAGAAAATCGCCGGCTACATGAAGGAGAAAAAGGATCTGAACGCGAACGTCGATTTTTACTCGGCCACCGTCTATTACTCGCTCGGCCTGCCGACCGACTACTTCACGCCCGTTTTCGCCATCTCGCGCACGGCCGGCTGGACGGCTCACATCCTGGAACAGCTCGAGGACAACCGCCTCTACCGCCCGCTGAGCGAATACACCGGCCCCGAGGTCGGCCTGACCGTCACGCCGGTCGAGCAGCGGCAGTGAGCCCTCGCGGGCGAAAGCAGCGGTTTCCCCCCGCCGGTTATCGGTTAGAAGAAGCCTGGGACGCGCCGAATCCGGGAGGTTGAGGCGCGCCGTTGTGTCATAATTGACGAACGGAGAAGAAAGTTGGTTACGATCCCGCCCCGATTGCGTGGCTGTATAGTGATGAGATTTCGTTTCCCGGGTATTCGCTCCTTCTGCCACGCATGGTGCGCAGGACCGGCCACCGCCGACGCTGGTCGCTCAGCGGCTTCCTCAAGTTCGATCTCGCACCGGTTGGCCTGGAAGGAAAGCATCGCCGCCAAGCTTTTCAGAAGGGAAGGGTCCAGGACGGACGGCGGGACGGAAATTCTGCCGCGGTCTGCGCCAGCAGGCAACCCGCCCTTGAGCAGTCAGCTCCCAGTTTTCTCAACAACCAACCAGCCCCCTCCCGTGCCATGTGTCGTCCCCTCGCTTGCCTGCTCCTTTTTCTCCTGACCTTCGCCAGCGCCCGTCCGCTTGGAGCGACGAGCCTGGCCCCCGTGGACTTTGACTACTTAGTCAAGGAAGCCGAGGTCGTCGTGCTGGCGGAGACCCTGTCGGTGGAATCGCGCTGGACCGGCGCTGGCGACGCACGCCATATTGCTACCTTCGCCCGCGTGCGCGTGGTCGAGGCGGCCAAGGGGGCGCCGCCCGCGGAAATGGTCCTCCAGTTCTCCGGTGGAACGGTCGATGGCGAAACCATGACCGTCAGCGGCCTGCCCCAGCTTTCCCCCGGCCGTCGCGAGATCTTGTTCATCCGCGGGAACGGCACCCACCTGTGCCCGCTGGTGGGTTTCTGGCATGGGCGCTTGGCGGTCCTGGAATCCCGGGCGGGTGGAACCGCGCGCGTCGCGTTGCAGGATGGGCGGTCCCTCGTCACGATCGAGCAAGTTGGTCAAGGCGGCGCCCAGCCCGGCCGGCTGGCCAAGGCGGAAGATGCGCCGACGGCCATGACCGTCTCCCAGTTGCTCTCTGCGGTGCGCGAGCGCGTCGCCCGGCAGGCAACCGCTACTCCCTGAACCATCCGGAACCACTTTTCTTTTACATTCCATGAAGGCAATCCGTTCACAACTCCCGATGAGATGGCTGGCGGTGGGAACCCCCGCCGCGCTGCTTGTCCTCCTGCTTTTCTTCGCCGCGCGACCGAAGTCCGGCGCGTTCTCCTTGCTGGGAACGCGCTGGCCAGCCAACTCGAACATCGTGATGAACCTCGCGCTGGGCTCCCCCGGCGGCACGCTGATTGACGGTTCCACCACCTGGGACCAAGTGGCCGAAGGCGCTCTATTTACCTGGAACACCTACCTGGGGTCTGGCGTGCAGTTCCGGAAGCTCACCCAATCCACCGGCGTGGGCGACCGCAATGGGCGCAACGACGTGTTCTTCTCCACGACCGTTTACGGCCAAGCTTTCGGCGCGGAGGTGCTGGCCATCACGCGGTCCCTGGGCAATCCAACCACCACGGAGTCAGACGTGATCGTGAACACGAACAAGTCTTACAACTCCTACCGTGGCGCGCTGCGGCAAAGCTCAAGCGGCGGCACCCTCAACGATCTCCGGCGCGTGCTGCTCCACGAGTTCGGCCACGTGCTCGGCCTCGACCACCCCGACGAGCACGGCCAGCCCAACGTCGTTGCGATTATGCGCTCGCGCACGAGCGACACCGACGCGCTCCAGTCCGACGACATCGCCGGCATCCAGGCGATCTACAGCGGCTCGCCCACGCCCGTCC
>CALMOL010000263.1 GCA_937871685.1 uncultured Verrucomicrobiota bacterium | reverse complement strand
GGGCGCCTGCGCGACGAGCCGGAAACCTCTCCGGTGTCAGCGGAGTCGGACTTCGGCCGGGGCGAGGGCGCGCGAGCGGTCGGGGTGGGAGTGGGGCTGGTCTTGTTCTTCTATTCCTCGTGCGGCTGGCAGCCGGAAGAGTTGTCGGGCCTGTGGCGCACCTTCTCAAAGTGGGTGGTGACTGGGGTCACGGACAAGGGGCACAAGAAGGAATGGTGGAAGTGGTTCGAGCTGATGGCGCAATACGAGTGGGTGGCGCTGGCCGGAATCGCCGCCGGCCTGCGCTGGCTGCGCTGGGGCGCGGACCGCGGTCTCCGCTGGCTGGCGATCTATGGCTGGGGCACCCTCGCGGCGTATTCGGTCATCCCTTACAAGACGCCGTGGTGCATCATCTCGATCATCTGGCCGTTCACGTTGCTGGCGGCGCTCGCGGCAAGCGAGGCTTGGCAGGTCTGGAGTCCGGCCAAGCTGGCGAAGAGGGCTGCCGAGGAGG
This sequence comes from uncultured Verrucomicrobiota bacterium, assembly GCA_937871685.1. GTDB lineage: Bacteria > Verrucomicrobiota > Verrucomicrobiia > Chthoniobacterales > SZAS-18 > SZAS-18. The sequence goes on along the minus strand of CALMOL010000263.1, from coordinate 22,310 downwards.
AGAAGGACGACCCCACGGCCAGCCCGGCGGCCAGCGTTGATCCGATCGAACCCGGCGCTCCCCCGCCTGCAAGCGAAGCCGGGGAGCCCGGGGGCCAGGGATCATCGGCGGCCGCGCGAGACGAGTTGTCCGTGGCGTCGGGGACCGGTGGCTATTCCCTTGCCGCTTGGTGGCTCGGCGCGGCGACGCTCTCGCTTTTCCTGGCGCTCGCGGCGTGCGACTTGCGCGGCGCGGCGCGGCTGAACTTTCGTCACCCGGCCGACGAGCGCGAGCCCTACGTCTATGTGCAGACCTTTGACACGCTGGCGAACTTCACCGAGCCGGTGCAGGAGGCCGGCCGCGTGCTGCCCGGCGGCAAGCACCTGCGGGGCTGGATCGTGGGGGACAGCTCCTACCCGATCCCATGGCTGCTCGGGGAGTTCCCGCGCGTGGGCTACTATCGCAAGGGCCGGGCGCTGCCGGACGAGCGGCCCGACTTCGTGCTCGTGACCGAGGACCGCCTCAACGAAGTGGAAGGCCGCCTGACCGAGCCGTATTTCCGCGAGTTGATCCCGGTGCGACCGGGATTTCCAACCACGTTCGCGTTCCTGCGGGCCGCGGTGTTCGCACGCTTCGTGGAGGACCGGGAGGCCGAGTTTGAGCCGGGAATGCCTCCGAAGGAAGAGCCGCCAGCAGCGCAGAAGCCTGATGCCGAGCCGGCGGCGGAGGAGAGCCCCGACGACGATGATGATTGAAGGAAGGTCAAAGCATCAAGCATCAAGCTGCAAGGAAGGCCGAAAGAGAAAGGGAGGCGAAGGAACGGCGTCCGGGAGGACGGTGTCGCCCGGGCTTTCGGTCCTTCTTGTTCCCTGCCTTCCTTGAGGCTTGAAGCTTGCGACTTTTCCCCCCTTTGTCCCCCGTGCCCTTTCGCCTTTGCGCCGCCCTCCTTGCCTTCGCGGCGGCCTCGGCGCTCGCCGGTTTCGCGCTCACGCTGCGGGCGGGGCAGCTCGCGCCGGAATGGGCGTGGGTGGGACTCGCGGCCGGTCTGGTGGCGGGGACCGCGGCCTTCGCTCAAGTCCAGCCGCCGGGGCCGGCGAGGCGCTGGGGCTGGACGGATGGCTTGATGGCCCTGGTCTTCGCGCTGTTCGCGGCGCGGGCGTTCTGCTGGCTGCTGTATTGGGAGCGCGACACGCTGCGCATCGGCCTCGCGAACAATCTCGGGGACATTTGCCGGCACGTTCTCTACCAGCGGATGTTCGCGGCCGGCGAGCCGTGGTGGCCGGAGCATCCGCTGCACGCGTGGGAAATGCTGCGCTACTACCCCGGCATGGATTTTTTCCAGGCGATGGGGATGACGTTGGGAATCGACGAGCTGAGGCTCCTGACCTGGTCGGGGTTGGTCGGCTCGCTCTGCGCGGCGCTGGCGCTGCGGGCATGGGGCGGAGCCTTCGCGCAGGCGGGCTTTCTGTTCGCGGGGGGGGTTGCGGGCTTCGCGGTGCTCGTGGGCGGCGAGTGGAAGGACTGGCAGATGCCGCTCGCGTGGAAGCCGCTTGCGACGGCCATCTTCGTGACGCAACGCGGCTTCCTCTTCGCCCTGCCCGCGGTGGTGATCCTGTGTTGCCACTGGCGCGCGAAATTGTTTCCCGCGCTTGGCGGCCTGCCGCTGCCCGAGATCCGCCCGCGCCGCCATGCCCCAGCGGCGCCGACGTGGCGAGAGGAGCACGGCCTCGGCGCGCCGGAGTCGCGCGAGGCGGCGCCGTCCCGGGCGTTGCTGCCGCCATGGCTGGAGGTGTTGCTCGTCGGGGCGCTCGCGTTCTTCCAGCTCTACGCGTTTCTGTTCGTCGTGGGGCTGCTCGGATGGTGGGCGGTGCTCTACGCGGGACGGCGCGAGGTGGCGCCGCACGTTTGGCCGGTGCTCGGGCTGGGCCTCACGCTGGCGCTGCCGATGGTGGCGCTGGAAACGAACTTCTTTGCGCCGGGCGCGGGGTTCTTCCGCTGGCAACCGGGCTGGATGATGGAGGAGAAGGACGGCTTCGCGTCGTTTTGGCTGTTGAACTTTGGGCTGTCGCTCCCCCTGGCCGCGGGCTTGTGGGCCCGCGTGGTAGCCGGGCGCTGGCTGGACGGTTCGCGCCGGGGCGTGCCGGCGGCGGAGGCGTTCGTGATCCCGGCGGGAATGTGCTTTCTGGCCTGCGTGTTCTTCGCCTTTGCGCCGTGGGAGTGGGACAACACGAAGCTTATGATCTGGTCGTGGCTGGTGGCGCTGCCCTTCCTCGCGGAATGGCTTGCGCCGCAGCTTCCGGCCGCGCTGCGGTGGGCGGGCTGCCTCGCGCTGTTCTTCTCGGGCGCGGTGTCGTTGCTCGCCGGGATGCGCGCGCATCCGGGCGGCATCGAGGAAGGGAAGCGCGGCGAGATCGAGTTGCTGGGGGCGGACCTCGACCGGGCCGCCGTCCTGCGCTCGGCGCGCTTCGCGGCCGCGCCGGAATACAACCATCCGCTGGTCCTCAACGGCCGCCGTCTCGCGATGGGTTACGAGGGGCATCTGCGTGGCTACGGCCTCGAATACGACGTCCTCAAGCGCGAGGTGGAATCTCTTCTCCTCGGCGGTCCCGGCTGGCGCGGCGCGGCCAGGCGGCTCGGCGTGACGCACGTCTATTGGGGCCCGCGCGAGCAGCGTCGCTACGCCAAGAGCCTGCGACCCTGGGAGACCAGCGCTTCGCCCGTGGCCGAGGGCGAGTGGGGGAAGGCATGGGCAATCCCACCTCCGTGAGCGTGCGAAGCCCCTTGCCCGCCGCGCGGGGCCGGGCTTGTGTGCCCGCCGCCGGTTTCATCCCCCTTTCTCCCTTCCCCTTATGGGTCGCCAGTGGTTGCACGCCAAACGCGCCGTCGCCTCGCTCAAGAAGTCGCAGGCGAACGGCAAACTCGTCAAGGAAATCATCGTCGCCGCCAAGCTCGGCGGCGCCGACCCGGACGGAAACGCCCGCCTTTTCGTGGCTGTTGAGAAAGCCCGCCGCGTGAGCGTTTCGCGCGATGTGATCGAGCGCGCCATCAAGAAGGGTGCTGGCACCGGCGAAGACAAGTCCACGATGGAGCATTCCACTTTCGAAGGCTACGCGCCGCACAAGGTGCCCGTCATCGTGGAGGTCTATACCGACAACCCCAACCGCACCGCCCCCGAGATCCGCGTGCTCTTCAAGCGCGGCCAGCTCGGCACCGCCGGGTCGAACCGCTTCCTCTTCGACCAGGTCGGCCTCGTCGAGGCGCACCACCCGGACGCCGCGGCCGACCGCGAGGAGGCCGCCATCGAGGCCGGCGCGAACGAGGTCGAGCCGCTCACCCACGAGCAGAACGACGACATTCCGGCCGGCGGGAACGGCGCTCGCTTCCTGACCGACCGCACGGCCACCGCGGCGGTCTCGAAATGGCTCACGGCGCACGGTTGGTCCGTGGTCACGAGCGAGCTCGCGCAGCTCCCGAAGTCCTACCCTGACTTGAGCGACGAGCAGCGCGAGGACGTGGGTGAGTTCCTCCACGCCCTCGACGAGCACGACGACGTGCAGCGCGTGTGGGCGGCGGTCCGGTGAGAAGGGAAAATTCATCACGAAGGCACGAGGAGCACGAGGGGACCGAAAGAAATCTTCCTTCGTGCTCCTCGTGCCTTCGTGGTGCCTCTCCGTCCCGCCGGTCCGATGACCGCGCCCGCCGATGTCCTCGCCCGCCCGCGTCGCCGCCATCGCTTCGAACACCTTGCTCGGCCTCGCGCGCGAGAAGGTGTTTTGGTTCCTGCTGGTCTTCGCGCTGCTGCTGATCGGCTCGTCGGTGGTGCTGGTGCGGTTCTCGTTCCAGGACCAGTTCCAGATGCTCAAGGACGTGTCGCTGGGGGCGATGTCGGTGTTTTCCTCGCTGCTCGCCGTGCTGGCCACCGCCTCGCTGCTGCCGCGCGACCTTGAGGAACGCACGCTCTACAGCCTCCTCGCCAAGCCCGTGGGGCGCGGCGAATACCTCCTCGGCAAGTTCCTCGGCGTGGCGCTGCTCCTCGCGCTGGCGCTGGCGCTCATGGGCGCGCTGTTCTTCGCGCTCCTGCTCGTCCGCGGGCAGGCCGTGGAGGCTGAAACCGCGCGTGACCTCGCCGCGCTCGCCCCCGACGCCCTCGCCGCGAAGCTCGCCGAGCTGCGCGCCGTGGTCCGCGATCCGAATCTCCTCGCGGCTGGCGCGCTGATCCTGGTCAAGTCCTGCGTGCTCGCGGCCGCCACGCTTTGTCTGTCCACGTTCGCCACGTCGAACCTCTTCACGGTGATGCTCGCGGCGGCCGTATGGCTCATCGGCCACCTCCAGGGCGCGGCGCGCGAGTATTGGCAGGGCGGAGGAGAAATAATCGGCGCCTGGACCAAGCTGACGCTCGCGGCCACGGCGGTGGTCTTTCCAGATTTCCAGCTCTTCAACCTTGTGGACGAGATTGCCGCCGGCGCCCCCGTGCCGATCGCGCTGCTCGCGCGCACCCTCGGGCTCGGCGCTTTCTACGTCGTCATCTATCTCCTCGCCGCGCATTTCGTCTTTCTTCGGAAGGAGCTGTAATGACCGAGATTTCATCCGGGCCGGCTTTTCCTCGCTCGCGGCGCTTCCTCCTCCCGCTGGCGGCGATTGCCTTGGTCATCGCCTCCGGGCTCGCGCGTTCCCCCTGGGAGCGCGACCTCGATGCCGCCCAGCGCGCCGCTGGATTCCACCCCGCGCGCCTCGGCCTGGGCCTGCGCGAACGCCTGGGCCAAGCCGGTTTCCTGGCTGCCCTCGGGGGTTTCCGGGCTCCGCTGGCGGACCTGCTCGTGATCCAGGCCTACGGCGCGTGGGAGCGCGTGGAATGGGGACGAATGAACGCGCTTTTCCAGACGGCCACCGCGCTCCAGCCGCGCGCACCGCATCTTTGGGAGATGGCGTCCTGGCAGATGGCCTACAATGCCGCTCGCAACGCCCGCGAGGATGTCCGCCGCCAGCCCCGCGAGCTGCTCCGCGTCCGCGCCGAGCGGGAATATCTCGCCCTCGCCCGCGACTTCCTGGAGCGCGGCCTTGCCAACAACCCGCGCTCGCCGCTCCTGTGGGAGAGCCTCGGCCGCCTCCAGCTCGACAAGCTGCGCGACCCCCTCGCCGCCTCCGCCGCGTATGCCCGCGGCGCAGATTTGCCCGGCGCGCCAGCCTACCTGAAGCGCTTTGCCGCCTATGCGCTTTCTCGTGCGCCGGGCCGCGAGCGCGAGGCCCATTCCCTGCTGCGTCAGATCTACGACCTTGGACCCCAGGAACATCTTCCGACCTTGCTCAAGGAACTCCGCCGCCTAGAGAATCACCTGGACCTGCCGTTCAGCGAGCGGATTCCCCCTGCTCTGTGATCCTTTCTCCGCGTCCAATTCCCACGCCGAACAAAGAATTTACAAAACTCGGCGCTCGCCTTTCATAGGGCGCGGCCCTGCCGTCCCCCAGACCGACGTCTTCCGTTTCCATGCGCATAGCTCTCTTCGGCGACATTCACGCGAATCTCGAGGCCCTGAACACGGTGCTCGAGGACGCCGAGAAGCGGAAATGCACCCATTACGTCTGCCTGGGCGATGTGGTCGGCTACAACGCCAACCCTCACGAGTGCGTCAAGATCGTGCAGTCGCTGGAGTGCCCGGTGGTCAAGGGAAACCACGACGAGCAGGCCGCCATCAACGACTCCCTCGAAGGCTTCAACCCCCTGGCCGAGGAAGCGCTCAACTGGACGCGCAACCACCTCACCCCCGAGGACCGCAAGTGGCTCAACGAGCTCAAGATGGTCCGCCAGGTGCGCGACTTCACCATCGTCCACGCCACCTTGGACACTCCGCACCGCTGGGGCTACGTCTTCAACCAGCTCGACGCCGCCGCGTCTTTCACCTACCAGACCACGGGTGTGTGCTTCTTCGGCCATACCCACGCGCCGCGCGCCTACATCCGGGACGCCGCCATCATGAGCGTGGCGCTGGACAAGATCACCTTCGAGAGCGGCAAAAAGTATTTCATCAACATCGGCTCCGTGGGCCAGCCGCGCGACGGGGACTGGCGCGCCGCTTACGTGATCTATGATGTGGAGCCCAATACGATCGAGCTGCGCCGCTTGGAATACGACCTGCCCACGGCGCAGAAGAAGATCCTGGCCGCCGGCCTGCCGCGCCGCCTCGCGGATCGTTTAGCGCTGGGAAAGTAGGCGCCCGGCCGCGCTCCCGCCCGGAACCCGGGCACGGTCCGGGCCCAAGCGCGATGGATGGCCCGGTGCTCATCGTCAAGCCGAGTTCGCTCGGCGACGTGGTCCACACGCTCCCGGCGCTCTCGCGCCTGCGTGCGGCGCTGCCGGCCGCCACGCCCATCGACTGGGTGGTGAACCCCGAGTGGGAACCGGTCCTCGCCGGACATCCCGCGCTGCGGGCGACGCGGCTCTTCCCGCGGGGGGATTTCCGGGGAGTCGCCGGAATGGCGCGCTTCGTCCGCTGGCTGCGGCACACTCCGCGACGGTGGGGCGCGGATACCGCGCTCGACTTCCAGGGATTGCTCCGCTCCGCGCTGGTGGCTCGCGCGGCCCGCCCGCGCCGCATCCTGGGCCTCGCCGACGCGCGCGAGGGAGCCACCGCCTTTTACCACCGGGCCATCCCACTCGATGGTGCCGTTCACGCCGTGGAGCGGTATCTCCGCCTCGCCGATGCCTTCCTCGCCGAGGCGTTGCCGGGCGACCTGTCTTCGGAAGACCATCCGTCCCGTGGGTCGTATAGGTCTTATACGACCCACGGGACGGATGGGCCTGCCGCGTGGCACCTTCCCCTCGGTGACCCGACCGCCATCCCACCGCCCGCCGCCCCATTCGTGGTGCTGCACCCCTTTTCCCGCGGGGAGGGGAAATCCCTCGCGCCCGGCCAGATCGCCGAGCTTTGCCGCTTCCTTGCGCCGCGTCCCGTGGTGCTCGTCGGGAAATCCACTCAATCGCTTCCCACTTGGCCTGCGAACGTTGTCGGTTTCCTGAATCAGACCACGCTCCTCCAACTGGTCTGGCTGCTGCGCCGCGCGGCCTTTGTGGTGAGCGTGGACTCTGGCCCGATGCACCTCGCGGCCGCCCTCAACGACCGCCTGATCGGCCTGCACACTTGGACCGACCCTCGCAAGGTCGGGCCGTATCGCGACGCCGCGCGAGTATGGAAGGCCGGCGCGCTCGTCCGCATGGACGAGCTCGTCACGATGCCGGACGAGTGGTTTCGCAGCGAAGAACGTCCCGACACCGCGGCCATGCGCGTCATCGCCGCCGCCGTCCGCGCCGCGCTGGACGCGTGAATGCACCTTGCATGGCGAACCCGTGGAGCTTCGCTCCGCCATGCCCAACCGCGGCCTCGCGTTCGTCACCGGCTCCACCGGCTTCGTCGGCGGGGAGCTGACGCGCCGGCTCGTGGGCGATGGCTGGGAAGTCGTGGGCTTCGCGCGCGGGGAAACCCAGGTCGATGGCGTGCGCGCCACGCGCGGCGACCTCGCCGACGCGGACGCCGTCCTCGCTGCAATGCCCGCGGGCGGGGCGACGGTGTGGCACGTCGGTGGCGCGGTCGGCAACTGGGGTCCGCGTGGTCCCTACCATGCCGCCAACGTGCGAGGCACCGAGAACGTCCTGCAAGCCGCCGCCCAGCGCGGAGCCCGGCGAGTGGTCCACGTTTCCACGCCGAGCCTGTGCTTCCGCTGGAAGTCGCGTCTGGACGTGCGCGAGGACGACCCGCTTCCGGCGCGTCAGCCGAACGCCTACGCGTGGTCGAAGCGCCTCGCCGAGGATCGCGTGCGGGCGTGGGCCGAGGGCGAGTGGAACATCCTGCGGCCCCGCGCGGTGATCGGCGCGGGCGACGCCCACATCCTGCCGCGCATGGCCGCCGCGCTGCGCGCGGGTCGCTTGCCGCAGATTGGCGACGGGACGAATGAGATGGACATGACCTCCATCGAAAACGCCGTGGACGCCCTCGTGCTCGCCGGCATCGTGCCGGCCGAGAAAGCCGCCGGCAAGGTCTTCCATGTCACCAACGGTGCTCCCACGCCGTTTTGGGATGCGCTGCGCGGCGTGTGCGCCCGGCTCGGCGTGCCCCCGCCGCGCCGCCGGCTGCCCTTCGCACCGGCCTTCGCGCTCGGCGCGCTCTTCGAGCTCCTCGGCGGCCGGCGTGAGCCGCCGCTCACCCGCTATGCCGTGTGCCTGCTCGGCCGCTCGCAAACGCTCTCCATCGAGCGCGCCCGTCGCGACCTGGCCTATGCCCCGCGCGTTACCACGGCGGAAAGCCTGGAGGCGTGGTGCGCCTCGGAACTGGCGCGCGTGGGCCAATGATATGCTGCGCGCGCTGCTAGAGGCCGGTCACACCCTTGGAAAGGAAAGGCTCGCGCTGGGTCGCACCGGACGCTGGCGACGCACGCTGCGCTTCCCGGCCACGGTGGCGTTGATCGAGCATCCGGTGGAAGGCTCGGGGCTCTTCGATGCCGGCTACGCGCCGCGGGTGCGCGAGCTTTACGCCCGAGGGCCGTGGCGCTGGCGCTTGCTCGGCTGGATCACGCCGGCCCGGGTCCGCGACGCCGAGTCGCCCGCCGCGCTGGTCGCCGAGCATGGGATCGCGCCCGGCGACCTGCGCTGGATCTTCCTCTCGCACTTCCATGTGGATCACCTCGGCGGGCTGCGGGATTTCCCCCGCGCCCGGTTCCTGGCGAGCCGCGCGGCGTGGGAATCCGTGCGCGACTTGTCGCCAGCCGCCGCCTTCCGCCGGGCGCACGCGCCGGAACTGCTCCCCGGGGATTTCGCGGAACGCCTCGAACTGATGAATCCGGGAACGCCGCTTTTCGGCGATCCCGCGTGCGAGGTGGTCGATTTGCCCGGCCATGCCGAGGGGCAGTGCGGCCTGCGATTGGCGCCGGACCGCGTGCTCCTTGCCGCTGACGCCGCGTGGATCCACCGCCAGATCGAGCCGCCGGCCGGCGAGATGCCGCATTGGCTCACGCGGCCGGCGCACCATGATTGGCGCGCCTACGCACGCACCCTCGCGGGGCTTTCCGAGTGGCGGAGGGCGCACCCCGACTGGACGGTCATCCCCACGCACTGTGCGGAAACCGTGGAGGCGTGGTCGCACCGGTGAGCTGGGACGCCCTCGCCATCCTCGGCCACTGGCTTCGGGCGCGCCGGCGGCGCCGTCCCGCGAGCGAACGCGAGGCAGAGCGCCATGTGGAATGGGTGCGACGCGCGTCGCCGCTTTATGCGCGGCGAGCGGCCGGTCGGCCGTGGCGCGCGTGGCCGGTCGTAGAGCGCGCCGAACTGATGCAGGCGTTCGATGCGTGGAACACGCGCGGCATCCCGTTGGATGAAGCACATCGCGCTGCCGAGGCTGGCCGGCTTCTGCCCGGAGGCATCGCGGCAGGCCAGTCCACGGGCACTTCCGGTGGGCCGCGGGGCATCTTCCTCACCTCTCCGACCGAGCACCGCGCGTGGGCGGGCACGATGATGGCGCGGATTCTTCCGCGACCGCCGTGGCAGGCGCAACGCGTTGCCCTTTTCCTGCGCGATCCCAACGCACTTTACCGCGCGGTGAATGGTCATGGCGTGCGCCTCGCGTGGTTTCCGCCGTCCGCGCTGGCGGAAGAGGTGGTAGCCTTCCGTCCGACCGTCCTCGCCGCGCCGCCGCGGGTGCTGGCACGCCTTGGACAGGAGTCGTCGAAAATCGCGCCCGAGCGCGTGGTGGCGATCGCCGAAACGCTCGACCCGCCCGAGCGCCGAAGCATCGCCGCGCGTTTCCCGCCGCCGATCCACCAGATCTACCAAGCTACCGAGGGATTCCTCGCGGCCACGTGCGAGCACGGAACGTTGCATCTCAACGAGGACTTCCTCATCGTCGAGAAGGAATGGCTTGACCCTCCGACGGGGCGCTTCCGACCGGTGATCACTGACCTGCGCCGCCGCACGCAGCCCGTGGTGCGGCTGCGCCTCGACGACATTCTCGTGGAGCGTCGCTCCCCGTGCCCGTGCGGTCGACGATGGACTGCCCTCGAAGCGGTGGAAGGACGTTCGGACGAGATATTTCTCCTGCCTCGCGCGGACGGGGAAGCCGGCTGGACACGGGTCTTTCCCGGCGACTTGAAACGGGCACTTTCCAGCACGGACTTCCGCCTGATGCAGGAATCCCCCGACCGGGTGTCCCTCGCGGTCGCCGACGGCGACGTCACCTGGGCAATGAAGGCGCTCGAAGCATGTTGGAAAGCGGCCGGCGGCAAGGCGCCTCGCTTGGAGCGAGTGCCATTCCCCGCGCATGCGTCGGCGGGCGAAAAGCTCCGGCGCGTAGTGCGGCACTTCCCCGCGCCGGCGTCATCGGTTTGAGCAATGGCAGCCAAAAAGAATGCGGTGGCGCGGTCGGGCGCGCCACACGGAAGGTGGCCAATGCTTCGCCCGCTGCCGCTCCGTCTCGCCGGCACGGGGATCGCCCTGCCCGCGCGGATCGTAACCAACGAGGAATTGGAGGAGCGCATGCGCCTTCCCGCCGGCTGGATCGAGCGCCGCGCCGGCGTGCGCCAGCGTCGCTGGGCCGGGCTGGGCGAGACAAATTCCATCCTCGGCGCGCGGGCGGCCCGCGCGGCCCTTGCCGAAGCCGGCTGGGAGGCGGGCGACGTGGACCTGATTCTCTCGGCCTCGGGCACGCCTGAGCAGGCCATTCCCGACACCGCGCCGCTCATCCAGCGCGAGCTGGGGCTGGGCGAGTCCGGAATTGCCTGCCACAGCGTCCACTCCACCTGCTTATCCTTCCTGGCGGCGCTGCTCACGGCGGCGACGCACGGCGCGGCGGGCTTGGCGCGACGGGTGTTGATCGTCTCGGCCGAGATCGGGTCGCCGGCGCTAGACTTCTCCCAGCCCGAGGCGGCGGCCCTCTTCGGCGACATGGCCGCGGCGGTGGCGGTGGAAGTCCCCGCCGCGGATGACGGCCTGGCGCTGCTCGCCGCGCATTGGGAAACCTACGGCGCGGGCGCGGAACTGGCCGAGCTGCCCGGCTGCGGCTCGCGCCGGCATCCCGCGCGGGAAGACGCGCGGGCCGAGGACCAGCTGTTTCGCATGAACGGCATCGGCGCCGCGCGCCTCGCGCGCCGGCGCCTGCCGGAATTCCTGGAGCGGCTCCGTCCCGGCCTTTCTCGCGGCTTGGCCGGCGTGGACCTCGTGGTGCCGCACCAGGCCAGCCGGCTCGGCATGGAGTTGCTGCGCGAGTGCGGCTGGCCGCCCGAGAAGATCGTGCAAACGCTGGAAGAACACGGCAACTGCATCGCCGCCTCGCTGCCGCTGACGCTTCACGCCGCGCGGTCGGCCGACCGCCTGCTGCCGGGCACCGAGGTTCTCCTGGTCGGCAGCGGGGCGGGTCTCTCGCTCGGCGGGGTCATCTGGCGAGTTTGACGCCGGAGGAAGACTCTGAACGGCGGACCGCGAAGACGCGCGCCATCCGCCAGCCGATGACCTTTGCCGGAAATCTATTTCTCTGCGGCCCACCCCCGCACCAGTGCGCGCACGGCCCGGCCGGCGTCGCGCCCGGCGAGGAGGCTTGCGAACGCCCGACAGCGCGCGGCCATCGCCGGGTCGCCGAGCACCCGCGCGGCCTCATCGGCGAGCTTGCCCGGATGGCGCAGGCGTCGGGCCACCCCGGCGGAAACGAGGCGCGCGGCTTGGTCGAATTGGTCGTAGTCCAGCGGCCAGACGAGGGCCGGCCGGCCCGCGGCGAGCGTGTGGTGCAGGATGCCGGTCCCGCCGTGGTGCACGATCAGGTCGTAGCCCGCCACGGCGCGGTCATACGGTACCCAGGCGAGGGCGCGGAGGTTGTCCTCGCGCGGCGCGTCGGCTCCGGTCGGGTTTCCGGCGGAGAAGTTCCAGTCCCACTCGGGTCGCGCGCGGGCCGCCTGACGCGTGGCGGCGAGGGCGCGCTCCTGATGCATTCGCTGGTGCGTGCCGAGCGTCACGAGCACGCGCGGCCGACCGGTTGCCGCGGGCGGCGCCCACGCTCGCGACGAAGGCGGCGTGTAAAGCGCCGGGCCGACCCAGGTCAGGGCCGGGGGCCAAGCGCGGGGAAATTCCAGCTCGGGCAGGCCAAGCGCGAGGATTCGCTCGGGCGAATACGCGGCCTCGGTGCCGTCCGCGCGGTAGAGCGAGCGCAGTCCCAGCGCACGCAAGGGCCGGCGGTGGAGCCAGACCGCCGTGCGCTTGAAGGCTCGGATGAGCCGCCGGCCAAGCGCGTCGCGGGCGTGGCCGAGGGCGCCGGCCGCGGGGAAAAGGCCTCCAAGATAAGCGGGCGGGCCGTCGGGCGACTCGATCACGCAGGGCGCGGGGTGCGAGGTCCACCACGAGATCCCGCGCGCCTGCGCCAGCCAGCCGCCGGCGGGAAGGGCGAAGTCCACGATGGCGAGGTCGGGTCGGCGCCCGTCCCAGTGCGCGCCGAGCTCCGCGCTGAAGCGCCCGAGCAACGCCACCGAGCCGCGCAGTTGGCGCAGCAGCCGCACGGGGTTCGAGCGGACGGGGCGCGGTGGGTCCACGATTTCACGGATCATCGGATCGACCCCGGCGAGCAGCGCCACGCCCTCCAGTCCAGCGGCCGCGATGTCCGCCGCGGCGCGCTCGGTGGAAAACACCCGCACCGCGTGGCCGTCCGCCGCCAGCGCGCGGCCGAGGCCCAGCGCCGGGTGCAGGTGCCCCGCAAAGGGCGGGGCGACGATGTCCACGCGGCGGATCATGCGTGGAAAAACACCCAATCGCGAGCGAGGCCAACCGTAACCGGACAGGCCAGGTAGCCGAGGTGGCTGCCGGGCGTGCGATGATGCACGGGGCCAGGCCAGCCGAGGCGGGAAATCCAGTCGCGCCGACCCTGCGCCACGGTGAGCGCGAAGGGCCATTCGCCCTGGCGCGCGACCGGCCCGAGCGCGAGCACGGCGATCCGGGCAAGTTCCGCCGGGTCGAGCCGCAGGGCAGCAAGCAACTCGATCCCGCAGGACCCGGCCAGGAATAGCGACCGTTCCGCCCGCGCGAGCAAGGCCCGCACGGGTGGCCGGTGGCGCTCCGCCCAGCCCAGTCGTCGCGCGGCGAGAAACTGGCGCACGTTGTGCCACGAGGCCCGAGGAAGCGAGATAGCGCGGGCGGGTGGCGTCGCGGGATCGTAGGGAAAGTTCACCGGGACTTGGCTCTCGCGCAGCGCGGGCAGCGCGGCAAGGAAGGCCGCCTGCGGCAGCGAAAGCTCGCACGAGCGCGGGTCGCTTTGGCCGGTGAGAAAGGCCACCTGGAAAGGCAGGGTCATTAGGAAGTCTATTCTTCAAAGAACGCCTCGTTGCTCTCCACGCGGTAGCTTCGCCGCCGCCACCGGATGCGGCGGCGAAGCAGGGCATGGAGCAGGTGGAGAGGCTGGATGACCTCGGAAAATTCCGAGCGGAGTGGCCGGTATTCCACCCGGCCGAGCACGCGCCGCTGCACTGCGCTCAGGAGCAGGGCGCGCGTGGCCAGCATCGTGAGCGTGGCATTGCGGGTGCCCAGCGCGACGACGGCCCCAAGCGCGAGCGGTGGCGCGGCATGCAGCGCCGCGATGGCTGCGGCCCAGCCGGGCGGCTGCTTCGCCAGCAGCAGCCGTGCGAAGAAGAACCAGCGGTGCATCATCCGGAAGTAGTGCCCCGTGCCCGCGACCGTGGTCCGCACGCGCAGCGTCGCCGCGAGCTGCGCGATCCGGCCGCCGCTCGCCTGAACGGCCTCGGCGACCGCAAGGTCGTCGGTGAGCCGGCGGCACAGCGGCGCGAAACCGCCCAGTGCGCGCAGCGTCCGGACGCGGAGCGCGTAGCCCATGCCGTTGAGGGTGCGCGGGGAGAACGGCAGGTAGGTGAGCGACGCGTTGTCGTTCACGAACTGCGCGAGCATCGCGCCCGCCGCGTTGTCCGCGGCGAGGTAGTGCGGCAGGCCCGTGGCCACGTCCGCGCCGGTCTCCAGCGCGCCGAGCATGGCTTCGAGCGTGGCCGGCGGCAGGAGGGTGTCGTCGTCGAGCACCACGAGGACGTCGTCGTCGGCCCACTCGCCCTCGACGGCGGCAAGCTTGAAGAGCTTGGGGTTCATTCCCGCGGGCGGCGGCGGGAGCAATGCCACGCGCACGCTCGCGGCCGGGTGGCGCGCGCGGAGCCGCTCGGCGACCGCGCGGGCCTCCGCATCGTCGTCGTCCACGAGCCAATGCCAGCGCGCCCCGGGCAAGGCGGCGAGATTGGCGCCAAGCATGGATTCCAAGGCGGGATCGCCCGCGAGGATGGCCTGCGCGATTACGACGCGCCCGCGCGCGCCGGCCCGTGGGCTTGGCGCCGGCCGGCCGGCCGCCCGCCAGGCGAGCAGCGCCTTGGCCCCGAGCACGAGCAGGTAGCCGGCGGCGAGGGCGCGCAAGGCGGGGGAGGAGCGCTTCACGTTCAGGTGAACCAATACCGCGTGAGGTGGAAGAACACCGGCGCGGCGAAGGATAGCGAGTCGATCCGGTCCATCACGCCGCCGTGGCCGGAGATCAGCGTGCCGTAGTCCTTGATGCCCCGGTCGCGCTTGATGGCGGACATCACCAGGCCGCCGAGGAAGCCCATGACCGTGACCGCCAGCGCCATCCCCGCGGCCTGCCATGGCGTAAAAGGCGTGACTTTCCACAGCGCCGCGCCGATGGCCGTGGCGCTCAGCGCGCCGCCGACGAGGCCCTCCCACGTCTTGTTCGGCGACACGTTTGGCGCGACCGGCCGGCGCCCGCAGGTCTTGCCCCACACGTATTGAAGCACGTCGGAGAGCTGGCACACGAGCACGAGCCACAGCAGCAGCTTCGCGTTGCCGGAACCGTAGCCAGGAATCTGGAGCGTGAGGAGGAGCGGCGCGTGGCTCACGCAGTAGATGCACACCGTGAGACCCCATTGCACGGTGGCCGTGCGCTGGAGGAAGCGGTCGCAATCGCCCGCCATCGCCGCTGCCCCCGGCAGGATCAGGAAGGCAAACACCGGGATCAGGATGCTCGCGAGGCCATACCAGCCGGTGAAGACGAGCCAATATTGCAGCGGCGCCACCGCGAAATACCCGAGCAGCACTGCGCCATGGTCGCCACGCTGGGTCGGCGTGATCGTCAGGAACTCGCGCAGCGCGCGCACCGAGACGAGCGCGAAGAGGAGCGTCGCGCCGGCCAAGCCCGTTGCCAGCGCGATCCCGAAGACGGCGGCCATGATCCACCACGCGTTCACGCGGGCGACGAAGTTCGGCGCCAGCGACGCGCCGGACCGCGAGAGGATCCATCCCGCGAGCGAGCCGGCGACGAGCACGGCAAGGATTCCGCCCGCGAGGGCGAGGAGCTGGGGATCGGAGAGCACGCGCTGACCGTCGAAAGCCCGTGCGCTGCCGCCAATCGAAAAACTTCGCGCCGCCATCGGCGCGGCGCGTCTTTGCCCCGAAGCTGGCGGAAGCTATTTATGGAGTGCGGGAGCTTGCTCCCGCGCGCCACATCGCGGCTCGACCAACCCGGCACGGGCTCCCAAGGTGCCGCACCTCGTCGGATGCCACGCTTAGAACGCCTGAAGGATTGCGTCGGCCGGATTCGGCGTTTCAAATAAAGGTTTCATCCGATGTCAGCCCATCTCGCCAAGGTCCGCGCCCACGCCGAGCGCGTCTTGGGATCGCCCCCGGAGGTCGCGTTGGTGGGCCTCGCGGACGCGCCCGCGCTGGACGCGTTGCGGCGGTTCCTCAAGGTCGAGGACCATCGCTTGCGCCTCCAGCATCGCGCGGGCGAGAGCGGGGCGGCGCTCGCCCGGCGGCGCGCCGGGATGGTGGACGTGTTTCTCACGCGTCTCTTCGAGTCGGCGTGCGCCCACTTCGGGCTGGAGGGCGCGGAGCGCCCGACGCTGGTGGCCCTCGGCGGCTACGGGCGCAACGAAGTTTGCCCACACTCGGACATCGATGTGCTCTTTCTCCATGGCGCGGGGGGCGATGACCCGCCGCCGGCCGTCGGCGAGCTGGTGCAGCAGCTCCTCTACCAGCTCTGGGACCTGGGCTTCCGCGTGGGCCATTCCACCCGCTCGCTGGGCGGGGCGACGCGCCACGCGAACACGGACCTCATCTTCAAGACCTCGCTGCTCGAGGCGCGGCGCGTGGCCGGCGACGAGGGGACATGGGCGGCCTTCGAGCGGGTGTTCCCGGGCGAGTGCCTGCGCGGGCGCGAGGAAGAATACTTCGAGTGGCGCGTGGCCGACACGGCTTCGCGCCGCCGCAAGCACGGCCCCACCGTGTTCCTGCAGGAGCCGCAGGTGAAGTGGAGCCCCGGCGGCCTGCGCGACTTCCACAACGTGCTCTGGTGCGCGCAGTTCACCCCGCACCGCGACGCCGTGCGCCGCGGCGGGCTGGAGGCCTTGGTCGGCGCCGGCGTGCTGGAGCCTGGGGAATGGCGCGCGCTGGAGACGGCGCGCGACTTCCTGCTGCGCGTGCGCCACGAGCTGCACTACCTCGACGGGCGCGCCGCCGACTCGCTCTCGCTCCACCACCAGCCGCAGGTCGCGGCGCGCCTGCGCGTGCCGGGGCCGAACGAGTTGCGCCGCAACGAGGCACTGATGAAGGAGTATTATCGCCACGCGCGCGATCTTCACCTCATCGGCGGCCAGCTCTTCGAGGAGCTGCGCCGCTCCGTGCCCGCCGCGCCGCCGCCCGCGGGCGCGGGGCGCTTCGAGCGCTACCTCGCGGCGGGGCCGCCGCCCAGCCCGGACTACGATGGCTTCTACTCGCGCGGCGGCCTCATCTACCCGCGCAACCGCCACGTCTTCAACGAGGACCGCCTGCGGATGCTGCGCGTCTTCCACCACGCGCAGGAGCGCGGCGAGGACCTTTCGCCCGAGCTCTTCCAGCTCATCCGCCAGCGGCGTCGCCTCGTCACGCAGACCTTCCGCTACGGCACGGCGCCGCGCGAGGTCTTCTTCGAGATCCTCGGCCACAAGGGCAAGGCGGCGCGCATCCTGCGCATGATGCACGAGACGGGCGTGCTTGGCTCCTATCTGCCGGAGTTCGGTGCGCTTTTCTGCCTCGTGCAGCACGAGTTCTTCCACCGTTACACGACCGACGAGCACACGCTGGTGTGCCTGGAGAAGCTCGATGCGCTCGCCTCCACCACCGACCCGCGCTTGGCCGAGTATCGCCGTCTTTTCGAGGACCTGGACGACCCGTTCACGCTCTACCTCGCCATCATCCTGCACGACACGGGCAAGGCCACCGCGGCGCGCCACCACGCGGAGGCGAGCGCGCTCTTCGCGCAGAAGACCGCCGCCCGGCTTTCCCTTCGGCCCGAGCGGCGGCGCGACTTGGTGTTCCTCGTGGACCACCACCTCACGCTCTCGAACATGGCCCAGCGCCGCAACGTGGACGACCCGGCGACGATCCGCGAGTTCGCCGAGATCGTGGGCACGCGCGAGCGGCTCGACATGCTCATGCTGCTCACGCTCGCCGACGGCCAGGGCACCGGCGACGAAAATTGGAGCGATTGGAAGGAGTCGCTCGTCTGGCAGATGCACCGGCGCACGGCGGAGTTCCTGCGCGAGGGCGAGACCTTCGCGCGTCTCGCCCGGCGTCGCCGCGAGCAAACCGCGAACGAGGTGCGCGGCCTGCTCGGGCCGAGCTTTGGCGATGAGGTGGAGGCGCACCTCTTCCACATGCCGGACCGGTATTTCCGATCCCACGGGCCGGAGATGATCGCGGACCACCTCCGCCTGCTGCGGACCTTCCTGCTCAAGACCGAGTCGCTCGCGCCGTCCGACATGCTCGCGCCGGCCGTGGCCTGGGCGGACCGCCCGGAGAGCGGCCACACCGAGGTCGGAATCTGGAACTGGGAGCGCGCGGACCTCCTGCCGAAGGTGGCCGGCTCCTTCGCCGCGGCTGGCCTGAACATTCTTGGCGCGGACTTCTACCGGCGCGAGGACGCGCTGGCGTTCTACCTTTTCCGCGTGAGTGCGCCCGGCTTCCGCGTGGTGGACGACGCGCGCGACCGGAAAGCCTTCGAGACCACCTTGGCGTCGGCGCTGCAGGATCTCGACTCCTTCGACTTCCGGCCGCTCTGGCTGCGCTCCCGCCGCCGGCGGGAGCCAATGCTCGCGGGCATCGATTTTCCCACGCGGATCACGGTCACGAACCCGCCGACCGCGGAGTCCACGCTGATCGAGTTGCAGACCCCGGACCGGCTCGGGCTGCTCTACGATCTGCTGGATTGCTTCACGGAACTGGGCGTGCGCGTGGCGTCGTCGCGCGTGGCCACGCAGGCCGGCGCGGCCATCGACTCGTTCTACCTCACCGACGCGCGCACCGGCGGCCGTCTGGCCGACCGTGAGCTTCTGCGGCGGGTGGGGGACGCGATCAAAAAGATCACGTCGCGATGAGGGCTTGGTCCATTTTGGAGCGCCAACGGCGCGGTCGATACCAGCCTGGGGCAGCGCCCCAGGAACCCGACGCGCTGACCGCTGAAGGTCTGAAAGCCCGCCCCATCTCAGTGCGTTTGCACGATGGGCCGGGCTTTCAGCCCGCGCAAACAACCCGCTGGTTTCCTGGGGCGTTGCCCCAGGCTGGTATCGACCGCGCCGTTGGCGCTTGAAGTTGCCTCAGCCCACCAGCGTCTTCGCGTCGGCGTATTCGAAGCCGAAGGAATCGGCCACGGCCTGGTAAGTCACCTTGCCGTTCATCACGTTGATTCCGGAAAGCAGGGCAGGCTGGCGCTGGATGGCACCCTTCACGCCGCCGTCGGCCAGCTTCTCGAGGTAAGGAAAGGTCACATTCGTGAGGGCCTGCGTGGCAGTGCGGGCGTAGGCGCCGGGCATGTTCGCCACGCAGTAGTGGATGACGCCTTCCTCGACGTAGGTCGGGTCCATGTGCGTGGTCGGGCGCGAGGTCTCGGCGCAGCCGCCCTGGTCGATGGCGATGTCCACGAGCACCGAGCCGGGGCGCATCCGCTTGAGCATTTGGCGGGTGATGAGCTTGGGCGCCTTCGCGCCGGGGACGAGCACCGCGCCGACGAGCAGGTCCACCGTGGGCAGCAATTCGACGAGGTGCTGCTCGTTGGAAAAGAGCGTGTGCGCCGAGTGCATGGTGATGTCGAGGAAGCGCATCCGTTCGAGGTCCACCTCGAGGATGGTCACGTCGGCGCCGAGGCCGGTGGCCATGCGGGCGGCGTTCACGCCGGAGGAGCCGCCGCCGATCACGACCACCTTGCCGGGGAGCACGCCGGGCACGCCGCCGAGAAGCACGCCGGAGCCGCCGTTGTGCTTGGCGAGGTAGAAGCCGCCCATCACGATCGACATGCGGCCGGCGATCTCGCTCATCGGCTCGAGCAGCGGCAGGCGGCGGTTCACCTCCACGGTCTCGTAGGCGATGCACGTCGCGCCGGATTTCATCAGGCCCTCGGTCAATTCCTTGGCGGCGGCGAGGTGGAGATAAGTGAAGAGGATCTGATCTTTCCGGAGCAGCGGCACTTCAGTGGCGAGCGGCTCCTTAACCTTCACGATGAGGTCGGCCTGCGCGAAGACTCCCTCGTGCGTGTCCACGAGTTTCGCGCCGGCGCTCTCGTAGTCCTCGTTCTTATAGCCGGAGCCGAGGCCCGCGTTGCGCTCGACGAGGACCGTGTGGCCGTGCTTGGCGAGCTGGAACGCGCCCGAGGGCAGCAGGGCAACGCGGTGTTCCTGGGACTTGATTTCTTTGGGGCAGCCGATGATCATGGTGCCCCGAGCGTAGGAGGACGCCGGAGGGGCGTCCAGGGGCGAATTGGTTTTGGCCGCCCGGCGCGGCCTTGGAACCGGGTAAAAACGGAAGTCGATTATCCCTTCAAGACATGTCCCAGAAGCAATTCCTCAACTCTCCTTCTGACAACTTGTTGTGAGGGGATAATCGTCATGTTTTGCGCGGGAAGTGCGTGGGAGGGGAGGGCATCCTTTGTCATCCGGTGAATCCAGGCGGTTTTCGCCGCCGCCAACGGCGCGGGGACCGCGCTGCTCACCTTCAGGGAAAACTGCAACTCCCGTCGCGTGGCGTTATCAGGCTCACCGCCGACTCGTGCCCTCCACGCTTGCGGATTGAGGTGAAGAGATGGATGAATGCACGGTTCTCCAGCAGATTTCCGACCTCTTGCAGCGCCGCCCTTTCGAGCCGTTCGCGGTCCGCACCAGAGCGTTTTCGATTCGACTTGTCGCGCCTCGCGGGCGGCGGCTGGCGGAAGCTCAGCGACGTTTTGGAGCGCGGCGACCCGTCGCCGCTTTCGGAGGCGAGGCCGCAGCTCCAGGGCCAAAGCGGCGTCAGGTCGCCGCCCTTCAAAGCCTGCGGCCGACCTCTCGCAAGCGGCTTCGAGCGGATGCGACCACCTGAATCGAAAACGCTCTAGCGACGGACACGAATACGTCGTGCCCACGGCCGACCACGCGCACCTCAACCCAAGGCGGTCGCGGCTGACGACCTACTCCGATGGCGAGGAGCAATGCTCGTTATCGGGCCTGCCCATCGCCGCGGTGAGCAGCTCGTTGGAGATGCAGGCGGCGGCCTAGACCCCACGGGGCGCGCAACCTTCGTTCCGAGGAAGCTGCCCCTTCGTCGGAACTTGTCTCGCGTTTCCCTCACGACCCCGGCGGCGCATACCAGCGGGCCACGCGCAGGCGGGCGCGCAGAAGCTTGGCGTCGGTGGGGTCCGCCTGGATCGAGGCGTTCTCGAAGACGATGAACTTCTCGGGCTGCTGCGCGGCGTGGAGGAAGCGCACCAGCGCCTCCCACGAGCCCTTGGCGTCGATCGTCACCGACACGGATTGCTGCGCCGCGGCCGCGCCGGCTGGAGTGGGCTCGGCGGGATTGATGACCGGCGGCGTTTCCAGCGTGAGTCCGTGCGACTTGGTGAGGCCGTCCACTTCCCCGAGCAATTCGACGTTCGCCCGGTCGCGTCCCTGCGTGAGCGCGGGCTGCTTTTGCCGGAGCCAGGCGCCGCGCGCGGCCCAGAGCTGCTCCTGCCCGAGCATGCCGCGGGCGACGTCCCACGAGCTTTGCTGCACCTGCGATTCGGCGCGGGCGGACTGCACCGCGCGCAGCACGGCCCGCGCAAGGAAAAGGTTGATGAACGCGAACGCCACGCCGCCGACGATCAGCAGCAGCTTCCGCTCGCGCGGGGTGAGGCGGGTGAACGCGGCCGGCATGCGGAGGCGCGCCGGGTCGAGGAAAGCGGGCATCTTCATGGCGTGAGGGCGAACGTGATGCGGAATCGGGCGCGACCGTTGGGCAGGAGCTGCGGCGGGTCGGCCGTGAAGCGCACGCCGGCCATCTCGGGGCGCGCGCGCAGGCGCTCGGCGAGATCGGTGGCCAGGGCGGCGGAGGGCGCCTCACCCTGCACCAGAATCTCGCGCGGCGACTGCTCCAGCGAAGTGATGCGCAGGTCGGCCGTCGGGATGCTCTCGGAAATCTGAAGCAGGATTTCCAGGAGATAGAGCCGCGGGTCGAGCGCCGGCGAGAGCGCATTCCAGCGGCGGATGGTGCCCTGCACCTCCGCGACGCGCGGGCCCGCCTCGGCGAGGCGACGCTTGAGCGTGTTCACGCGCGCGCGGATCACGCCGGCGACCACGAGGCCGACGACCAGCAGCGCAAGGTATCCGATGAACGCCCACGCGACGACGCGCTTGAGCGAGACGGCGCGCGACCGGCGCGTTTGCTCCGATCTCCACTCCACTGGCTCCAGCTCGGCAGGGACAGGCGTGGCCGGGACGGCGTGCGCGTCGAACACGCGCACGGGCAACCCCAGCGTCTGCGCCACGGCGCCCTCGTGCTCGGCCAAACCCTGGTCGAGCGCAAGGTGCGACCAGTCGCTGGGCGCGCCGTCGAGCTCCGCGGCCACGAGCGCGGCGGCAAGGTCATCCGCCGCAGCCGGCATCTCGGCCGTGGGAAGCGCCTGCACAAAGGACGGCTTGCCGGCCTCGACGAGCGTGAGGAGCAGCCGGCCCGCCTCGGCGTGGAGCGTGAGCCAGTTTCCCGCCGCCGGCTCGGGCTCAGGCGGGGCGGCGGCGGACGCGACGCGAAAGGCTTGGAGCGTGACCTGCGCGGGCCAAAGGTCCCGCGCGAGGAGCGGCTCGCCCAGCATGCTCATGCGCTCGGCGGCCACGGCCGTCACGCACACGTGGCCCTCGTTCTCCGTGGTGGAAAGGACGCGCAGGTCCGTCGTCACCGTCTCGACGGGGTAGGGCAGAACTTTTTCCAACTGGAAGCGCGCCATCTCGGCCAGCTCGGTCGGCTCGGCGGAGGGGAGCGTCATGCGCTGGACCAGCGCGCAGTCCAGCGG